>DATMSF010000454.1:0-5266 GCA_035565535.1 Aeromicrobium sp. | reverse complement strand
GTCGTGCTGCGACAGATCGGTCTGGGGCGACTCGTCCCCGTGCTCGCCCTCACGCTCGACCTGGGCCTGCTCGCCTGGGTCTTCGACACGACGGACCTGTGGGACCTGGCGACGTCCGCGACGACGGTGATCATGGACGAGCAGGCGCCGGTCGCGTCGACTCCGCCGATCGAGTTCACGGTCGCTGGGGCGTTCGGAGCGCTGGTGATCCTGACCGATGTGCTCGTGCACTCCCGCTGGGCCGTCGCCGGCGTCGGTGCCGTGCTCGTCGTCGTCTACGCGACCCCACCCATGATCACCGGTGGCGACGCCTCACCGTGGCTGTTCGTCGTGGTGGCAGCACTGTGGTTGGCGCTCGTGCGGTCCCGATCGGCATCCGGCACCGTGACCGGCCGCCGGACACCGACCCTGGTGATCGGCGCCGCCGGCTTGGCGGCCGCGTTGGCCGCTCCTGCCGTCCTGCCGGACATCAGCGCCGTCGCTGCACGGTGGGGGAACGCCCCGCCCCAGGTCTTCGGGTCGGGCATCAACCCGATGATCGAGCTGGGGGCGAACCTGCGACGCAACTCCTCCGCGACCGTCCTGACGCTGACGACCGAGCTCAACCGGGCGCCGTACCTGAAGGTGGCCACCCTGACGGACTTCACGGGTCGGACCTGGCGCCCGGTCGAACGGGATCGGTTCGCTCGAACCGAGGGGATGCGTGACGTCGCCGACGGGATCGACGTCGAGGAGAAGACGACGACGATCCGCATCGCGAGCCTGCGCAGCGATCGGCTGCCGGTGCCGTATCCGGCGACGACGGTCGACGGCCTGCGAACCAACGTCAGCTGGGAGCGGACCGGGCGGACCGCCACGGTGCCCAGCGCGAGCCTGACCGATGAGACCTACACGGTCGCGAGCCTGGTGATCACGCCGACCGCCGACCAGCTGCGCGCCATGCCCGAGGCGATCCCGCCCTCCCTGGTCCCGATGACGCAGCTGGAGGTCCCACCGACCAGTCGTGAGGCCTACCAGCAGATTCGACGCGCGGCGCGCGATGTCACGGCGGGCCAGCGGACACGTTACGACCAGGTCAAGGCGTTGCAGGACCACCTGCGGACCTCCGGCGGGTTCACCTACAGCGAGCTGGCGCCCGTCAGCGAGGACTACGACGGCAACGGCCTGGACGTCGTCGCCCAGTTCCTGACGAAGAAGTCGGGCTACTGCGTGCACTTCTCCTCCGCGATGGCCGTGATGGCACGCAGCCTGGGCATCCCCGCACGGATCGCCGTCGGGTACGCCCCCGGCGAACGGACCGGATTCGACGGCGTCAAGCCGATCTACACCGTCCGGTCCGACGACCTGCACGCCTGGACCGAGATCTGGTTCGACGGTGCGGGATGGGTGCGCTTCGACCCCACGACCAGCATCGGCTCGGCGACGGCCTTCGCCGAACCGAGCACGGCCGGTCCGGTCGGACCGGAAGATGCGAACATCGCGGACCCCAGGCCGCAGGACGCCGACGACGTCGGCGCGAACCAGAACCAGGCCCAGACCAGCGAGACTGCTCCCGACGAATCGGCCGGTCGCACGGCGCTCGCCGCCTCGGCTGCGGCGCTGCTGTTGCTCGGCGTGCCATGGGGCTGGCGATCGTCCCGCCGCCGCAGCCGGTTCCGGAGCGGTTCGATCGAACGATTCTGGCGGGAGGTCGAGGACACCGCGATCGACCTCGGCCACCTCGTGTCGTCGACCGGAACCGCTCGCGGGTTCGCCGGCAGTCTGCCCGTCGATCCCGAGCCCCTGGAGCGGTTGCTGACGGCGGTCGAGCGCAGCCGGTACTCCCGACAGCCCGACGCCGTAACCGACAGCGGCGACGCCGAACGAGTCGTGGCGGACCTGTTCGCCCGGACCGACCGCTCAGAGAGGTTGCGAGCGCGGGTCGCGCCGCGTTCCCTGGTCGGCCGATCAGGACGGGGCCGTGCCGTCGCCGAAGGGCCGGCCGCCGAGACTCTCGCGTCCGTGGGCGGTCAGCCAACCTGACTCGTCGGGACCCTTCGGCACGATCTGGGTGGGGTTCACGTCTTCGTGCACGACGTAGTAGTGCGCCTTGATCTGGTCGAACTTGACGGTGTCGCCGAACCCGGGTGTCTGGAACAGGTCGCGGGCGTACCCCCAGAGTGCCGGCATCTCGGTGAGCTTCTCGCGATTGCACTTGAAGTGGCCGTGGTAGACCGCGTCGAACCTGACGAGTGTCGTGAACAGGCGCACGTCTGCCTCGGTAATCGTGTCGCCCACGAGGTACCTCTGGTGGGTCAACCGGTCCTCCAGCCAGTCCATCGCGGTCCACAATCGGTCGTAGGCGGCGTCGTAGGCCTCCTGGGAACCGGCGAACCCGCAGCGGTAGACGCCGTTGTTGACCTCGGTGAACACCCGCTGCATGACGTCTTCCATCTCGTCGCGGTGCGCTGCCGGCCACAGGTCGGGTGCTCCTTCGCGGTGGAACCGGGTCCACTCGTGGGCGAAGTCGTGCGTGATCCAGGGGAAGTCATTGGTCACGACCTGCCCGGTCGCCTCCTCGACGATCGCCGGCACCGTGATGCCACGCGGGTAGTCCGGATAGCGGGCGAAGTAGGCCTGCTGGAGTCGTTCGTATCCCAGCACCGGATCGACCCCTCCGGGGTCCAGGTCGAACGTCCAGGACCGCTTGTCGTGGACGGGACCGCAGGCGCCCATCGAGATGACGTCCTCCAGCCCCAGCAGGCGACGCACGATTATCGCCCGGTTCGCCCAGGGGCACGCCCACGCCACGATCAGCCGGTAGCGGCCGGGTTCGACGGGCCAGCGAGGCACCTCCGGCGGCAGCTCGGTGTCGTCACGCACGATGCGGTCGGGGATGTAGTTCATGTCGCGGCTGAACTCCTGTCCACCGCTGACATAGGAACCTTTTGTCGAGTGCTCAGAAGTCATGCTGCTAATCTAGGCACATCATGCGGTTCGCGAGTCTGCTTCTTCCCTGCCGCGTCGAGGTCTGAAAGGTCGGACCCCTCGGCGCGGAGTTCGTCCTGTCACCGACCGCACGAACACCCCGAGCAAGGACCGACCCTCATGAAGAACAACGCCGTTTCACCTCAGCAGCCGTCCGGCATGCCGTTTCAGCGCTATCGCGCCTTCCCCCCGATCGACCTGCCCGATCGCACCTGGCCGTCGAAGGTCATCACTCGGGCGCCTCGGTGGCTCTCGACCGATCTGCGCGACGGCAACCAGGCGCTGATCGATCCGATGACGCCGGTACGCAAGCGCCGGATGTTCGACCTGCTGGTCGCGATGGGCTACAAGGAGATCGAGGTCGGCTTCCCGTCCGCGAGCGAGACCGACTTCGCCTTCGTGCGCAGTCTGATCGAGGACGACCTGATCCCCGACGACGTCACGATCTCGGTGCTGACGCAGGCGCGTGAGGACCTGATCGAGCGCACCACGCAGTCGCTGCGGGGCGCCGCGCGGGCCAACATCCACCTGTACAACGCGGTGGCACCGTTGTTCCGTCGTGTGGTGTTCAACGCCAGCAAGGACGTGGTCCGGGCCATCGCCACCCAGGGCACCGAGCTGGTCATGAAGCACGCCGAGATCAACATGGCGGACACCGACTTCGGCTACCAGTACAGCCCCGAGATCTTCACCGGCGCCGAGCTGGAGTTCTCCGTCGAGGTCTGCAACGCCGTGATGGAGGTGTGGCAGCCCGAGGAGGGCCGCGAGATCATCTTGAACCTGCCGGCCACGGTCGAGATGGCGACGCCGAACACGTACGCCGATCAGATCGAGTGGTTCTCGCGCCACGTCAACCATCGCGAGCACGTCGCGATCTCGCTGCACCCGCACAACGACCGCGGCACGGCGGTCGCGGCGACGGAGCTGGCGATGATGGCCGGGGCCGATCGTGTCGAGGGCTGCCTGTTCGGGCACGGCGAGCGCACGGGCAACGTCGACCTGGTGACCTTGGGGATGAACCTGTTCAGCCAGGGGATCGACCCGCAGATCGACTTCAGCGACATCGACGAGATCCGCCGCACGGTCGAGTACTGCACCAACCTGCCGGTGCATCCGCGCCACCCCTACGCCGGTGACCTGGTCTACACCGCGTTCTCCGGATCCCACCAGGACGCCATCAAGAAGGGGCTGGAGGACCTCGAGCGCATCGCCGCGGAGCAGGGCAGGCCGGTCTCCGAGATCGACTGGGAGGCGCCGTACCTGCCGATCGACCCGCACGACGTCGGCCGCACCTACGAGGCCGTCATCCGCGTCAACAGCCAGTCGGGCAAGGGCGGTGTCGCCTACATCTTGAAGGCCGAGCACCAGCTGGACCTGCCGCGACGCCTGCAGATCGAGTTCAGCCGCGTGGTCCAGGAGATGTCCGAGGGCGAGGCCGGCGAGATCGAGGCGGATCAGATCTGGGCGGCGTTCCGCGCGGCCTATCTGGACCACACCGAGCCGT
Source organism: Aeromicrobium sp. (assembly GCA_035565535.1). Lineage (GTDB taxonomy): Bacteria > Actinomycetota > Actinomycetes > Propionibacteriales > Nocardioidaceae > Aeromicrobium. The sequence continues at coordinate 795 of DATMSF010000454.1, read as the reverse complement.
ACGAGCTGACGTCGTTCAGCTCCACGACGTCGACCGAGGGCCAGGACGAGCAGATCGTCGACATGGTCGTGCGCGGCGAGGCCCGGTCGTTCAAGGGTGAGGGCAACGGCCCGGTCGACGCGTTCTGCGACGGAATGCGCCAGGCAGGTGCGGACATCCGGGTGCTCGACTACAGCGAGCACGCGTTGTCCGCCGGCGGCGACGCGCTGGCGGCGGCCTACGTCGAGTGCGAGATCGCCGGGGAGATCGTGTGGGGCGTGGGCATCGACCCCAACATCGTGCGTGCCTCGCTCAAGGCGGTCGTCTCGGCGGCCAACCGAGCCGAGGCCGTGACGATTCCGGTCTGATCCGGCGCCGTGGTGTCGTGTCGAGCCCTGGTGAGCGTGGCGCCCGGCATCGGTCCGGACGACCCGGCAGAATGGGCACGTGAGTCTCTACCGTGACACCGGCGTGGTGCTGCGGGTGCACAAGCTCGGCGAGGCCGACCGCATCATCACGCTCCTGACGCGTGAGCGGGGCCTGGTCCGTGCCGTCGCCCGTGGCGTCCGCAAGACGTCGTCGCGGTTCGGCGCACGGGTCGAGCCCTTCATGCACGTGGCGCTGCAGCTGGCCGAGGGACGCACGCTCGACACCATTACGCAGGTTGAGACGATCGACGCCTTCGCCAAGAACCTGGGCGCCGACTACGCCGCGTACACGGCGGGCACCGCGATGCTGGAGACCGCCGAGCGGCTCGTCCAAGAAGGCGGCGAACCGGCGGTCCAGCAGCTGTCCTTGCTCGTGGCCGCGCTGCGT
>DATMSF010000453.1:0-5179 GCA_035565535.1 Aeromicrobium sp. | reverse complement strand
TACCTCGGCCTACGCACGACATCGGGCTCGTCGGCGACCATCGCGACGCTGCTGGAACCGGTGGCCGCCGCTGTGCTCGCCGTCGCCGTCCTCGACGAGCGACTCCCCTGGCCCGCGTGGGCCGGCGGTGCGCTGATCCTGGTGGCCGTCGCGCTGACCCCGTCGTCGCAGGACCCGCGTGCTCACCCGTTGACGTAGTCGGCCAGGTGCTGGCCCGTCAGGGTGGCACGACCGCTGATCAGGTCGGCAGGGGTTCCCTCGAACACGACGCGCCCGCCGTCGTGGCCGGCGCCGGGTCCGAGGTCGATGATCCAGTCGGCATGGGCCATCACCGCCTGGTGGTGCTCGATCACGATCACCGACTTGCCCGCGTCGACCAGCCGGTCGAGCATCTGCAGCAGCTGGTCCACGTTGGCCAGGTGCAAGCCGGTGGTCGGTTCGTCGAGGACGTAGACACCGCCGTCCTCGGCCGTCTGGACGGCGAGCTTGAGTCGCTGCCGCTCGCCGCCGGACAGCGTGGTCAGCGGTTGGCCGAGCTTGACGTAGCCCAGGCCCACGTCGGCGAGCCGAACCAGGATCTTGTGCGCAGCCGGAAGCGCTGCCGGGCCGCTTCCGAAGAACTCCACTGCGTCGGCCACCGGCAGGTTGAGCACCTCGTCGATGTTCTTCCCGCCGAGCTGGTGGTCCAGCACGTCGGCGCGGAATCGCCGGCCCTCGCACTCCTCGCACGTACTCGTCACGGTCGCCATGACACCGAGCTCGGTGTAGACCACTCCAGCACCCTTGCAGGTGGGGCAGGCGCCCTCGGAGTTCGCGCTGAACAGCGCCGGCTTGACACCGTTGGCCTTGGCGAACGCCTTGCGGATCGGTTCCAGCAGTCCGGTGTAGGTGGCGGGGTTGCTGCGCCGTGAGCCCTTGATGGCGCCCTGGTCGACGACGACGACGTCGTCGCGGCCGGCAAGGGAGCCGTGGATCAGCGAGCTCTTGCCCGACCCCGCCACCCCGGTGACCACGCACAGCACCCCGGTCGGGATGTCGACGTCGACTTTCTTCAGGTTGTGGGTGTCCGCTCCCCTGATCTCGATGACGCCGTCGGCGCGGCGGACCTGCTGCTTGAGCTGTGCCCGATAGGACAAGTGGCGACCGGTCAGGGTGTCGCTGGTCGCGAGCTCGTCGAACGTGCCCTCGAACACCACCTCTCCCCCGTCCGACCCGGCACCGGGGCCGAGGTCGACGACGTGGTCGGCGATCGCGATGGTCTCGGGCTTGTGCTCGACGACCAGCACGGTGTTGCCCTTGTCACGCAGCTGCAGCAACAGCTGGTTCATCCGAGCGATGTCGTGCGGGTGCAGACCGATGGTCGGCTCGTCGAACACGTACGTCACATCGGTCAGCGCCGAGCCGAGATGACGGATCATCTTGGTGCGTTGCGCCTCTCCCCCCGACAACGTGCCGGAGGACCGATCCAGGCTCAGGTAGCCCAGACCGATCGCGACGAACGAGTCCAACAGCTCCTTCAAGCCCTTGACCAGTGGGGCGACCGAGGCGTCGTCGATGCCGGTGATCCACTCGGCGAGCTCGTCGATCTGCATGGCGCAGGCGTCGGCGATCGAGACGCCGGCGATCTTCGAGGCCCGAGCGTGCGCGGCCAACCGGGTGCCGTCGCACTCGGGGCACGTGGCGAACACGACCGCCTTCTCGACGAATCGTCGGATGTGCGGCTGCATCGCCTCGACGTCCTTGGACAGCATCGACTTGGTGATCTGCGGGATCAGGCCCAGGTAGGTCAAGTTGATCCCCTCGACCTTGATCTTGGTGGCCTCCTTGTACAGCAGGTCGTCCAGCTCTCGCTTGGTGAACTTCTTGATGGGCTTGTCGCAGTCGAAGAACCCACAGCCGTTGAAGATGCGGCCGTACCAGCCGTCCATGCTGTAGCCGGGGATCGTGATGGCGCCCTCGTTGATGGACTTGTCCGCGTCGTACAGCGCGGCCAGGTTGAAGTCCGACACCGCTCCCCTGCCCTCGCACCGCGGGCACATGCCGCCGGTGATGGAGAACTCGCGGTGTTCCTTGACCTGGCGTCCGCCTTTCTCCAGCTGCACGGCGCCGGCGCCACTGATCGAGGCCACGTTGAAGCTGAACGCCTGAGGTGACCCCACGTGCGGTTCACCCAGTCGACTGAACAGGATGCGCAGCATGGCGTGCGCATCCGTGACGGTCCCGACGGTCGAGCGCGGATTGGCGCCCATGCGCTCCTGGTCGACGATGATCGCCGTCGTCAGTCCTTCCAGCCGATCGACGTCGGGCCGGGACAACGTCGGCATGAAGCCCTGCAGGAACGCGCTGTAGGTCTCGTTGATCATGCGCTGCGACTCGGCCGCGATCGTGGCGAAGACCAACGAGCTCTTGCCGGAGCCCGAGACGCCGGTGAACGCGGTCAGACGTCGTTTCGGCAACTCGAGGCTGACGTCCTTGAGATTGTTCTCGCGGGCTCCGTGGACGCGGATGCGGTCGTGGCTGTCGGCTGGTACGTCGGTGGTCGAGGTGGCGGCGGTCACGCTGTCGGTCGGCATGGCGCCAACGATAGACGTCAGGACATGCGTCGGACTTCTTCGAAACCGCTCGGTCGAGGAGCCATCGCAACGGCGACGATCACGCGGCCGGCGAGTGGTCGGGAAGTACTCGCATTTGATCGCCTACTGATCGGCGGTCAGGTGCGCCAGTGTCAGTCGGACCAGCTCGTCGAGCAGCTGATCGCGCGAGATGTCCGGTGATTCCAGGACGAATCGGACACTGAGGTGCTCGACCATGCGGACCAGGATCCACGCGGATGCTGCGGGTTCGATGCGCTGGCGAGAGGGCGCGAACAGCAGATAGGCGCCCACGAGATCGCGAATGCGTCGCTCCACCTGCCCCGTCCGTTCGGAGGCTTGGGCGGGTGGTAGCTGCTCGGCGACCACGCGGACGAACTCCTTGTTGGCCTCCAGGACGTCGAGCAGACCACCGAACACCTCCCGGATCACGGCCGCTGGGTCCTCGCCGACCGCCGGTGACACCAGAGCAGCGATCTGATCGGAGAAATCTCTGGAATAGCGGTCGATGACGGCATCGAGAATGGCGTGCTTGTTCGGGAAGTACTGGTACAGCGAACCCGGACTGATGCCGGCCTCGTCGGCCACCCGGTTCGTCGTGCTCTGCTCGTATCCGTGCTCGATCAGCACCCGGCGGCCTGCCTCGATGATGCGTTCGACCATCCGGCGTGAACGTTCCTGCTGCGGATCCTTGCGCAGCCCTCGGCTCGGTGACACGCGTTCCATGACACGAATGGTATGCGAGCAAATACTCGTGTCATCATCGCGGTATGACGATCACCACCGACCTTCCCGATGACCTGGTCGACGTGCTGCCCCCGGGCCGGTTCCGCGCGGGTGAGCAACGCGCGGCGTCGATCGGCAAGATCCTCAAGGTCATCGGCCGGATCGATCGGGTCGACGAGGACCTGATGGAGCTGATCGGTCGCCGCTTCATGGTCGTCGACGAGCTCGGCGGACGGCTGGCCGAGGCGATCCGCTCCAAGGGCCCGGGCAGCGTCAGCATGAAGCAGTTCCGCCAGGCGTTGGCCTGCGGCGTCGACTCGGTGCCGGATGCGCCACCTGCTCTGCGAGAGTTCTTCGAGCACCTGGAGCGCACGCCGGACTGGGTCGACATGGACCTGGTGAACGAGGGTGCTCGTGTCTATCGGCGACTGGGGCGCAACGCCTCGGACGTCCTGCTGCAGCTGGCCCTGATCGGCGGTTACCGGTTCGGCGGCCCGACGGACCTGCTCGTCGCGACCGGCGCGCTGGCCGGTGCGTCATCACAGCGTCGGTTGGGCGAGACCCAGAAGTGGGGCATCGCCATCTCCCAGCACGACGCGATGCGGCGCGACGGCCAGGGCTGGCAGCTGACGGTCCACGTGCGGCTCATGCACGCCCTGGTCAACAGCCGGTTCAGCGATCCGGGCATGTGGGACTCGGCCTACTGGGGCCGGCCCATCAACGCGTCGGACCAGGCAGCGACCCTTGGCCTGTTCGACGGTGCGCTGCTGCTCGGTGCACGCGCTCTCGGCGTGCGGATCACCAAGCACGAGTCGCTGGCGGTGATGCACCTGTGGAAGTACATCGGATGGCTCATCGGAGTCGAGGACGACTGGCTGGTCGACACCGAGCGCGAGCGTCATCGCCTGAACTATCACATCCTGCTGGCCCAGGACGAGGTCACGCCGGCCGGTCAGGAGCTGTCCAACAGCATCGTCGACGCGCAGCGGACCCTGCACTTCTCCGGCCCGTTCACCCGGCTCCAAGCGCTGTACGCGCGTGAACGACTGCTCAGCATGTTGCGACCGTTCCTCGGGCGCAAGGGCCTGGACGACCTCGATCTGCCGGTGCGTCCGCCGTGGGCGACGGCTCTGGTGATGCCCAAGAACATCGTCAAGTACTGGATCGTCGGCCGGACCGCGTGGGGTGAGCGCTATCTGCAGTGGTCGGCACGGCGCAACAGCGATCAGCTCATGCGGCGCTACTTCGGCGACGACCAGCCCGAGCTGGCCCGGCTGACCTGAGCTCCTCCCCGACAGGCCGGCGGTGGCGCATGATGGTCAGGTGAAGATCACTCGACTGGGCCATGCCGCGATCCTGCTGGAGACGGACCGGACGCGCGTCCTGATCGATCCGGGCGCGTTCTGCGCGGACGACGTCTTCGCGTTGTCGGGGCTCGACGCGATCATCGTCACGCACCAGCATCCCGATCACCTCGACGTCGAGCGTGGTGCGGCACTGGTCGCCGCGAACCCCGATGCGGTCTGCCTGTGTGATCCCGAGACTGCGGACCTGATCGACTTCGGGACCTGGACGATCAATCGCGACGGACTGGAGACCCGAGTCGGTGACGTGGTAATCCGCGGGATCGGATCACGTCACGCGGTCATCGTGCCCCAGATGCCGCGCGTGGCCAACGTCGGTGTGCTGATCGAGGCCGAAGGTACGTCGTACTTCCAGCCCGGTGACACGTACGAGTACGTCCCGGAGGGCGTCGACGTCTTGGCGGTACCCCTCGGCGCGCCGTGGACGAAGGTCAGTGAGACCGTCGAGTTCGTCCAGCAGGTCGCGCCACGGATCGTTCTTCCCATCCACGATCTGAC
>DATMSF010000452.1:0-2458 GCA_035565535.1 Aeromicrobium sp. | reverse complement strand
AGCGCGGAGTTCAACGGGCGCGCCACGCAGGCGGCCGTGAGCGACCCGTCGCAGTGGCAGATCAATCTGGACGCGTCGAGCACACCCACGCACACACAGCCCGGCACCGGACGGATGACCCTGGAATCGGTCGTGGAGAAGACGGCCGTGACGCTGGGACTGGTCATCGCCACCGCAGCTGCTGCCTGGTTCTTCATCGGTGAGGTCGTCGACGAGTCCGGCTTCACCACTGATGCGATGAACACGGCCTACGCGTTCGCCATGGGCGGCGCGATCGTCGGCCTGGTCCTGTCGCTGGTCAACTCGTTCAAGAAGATCATCAGCCCGGCGCTGGTGCTGGCCTACGCGGCTGCGGAGGGCGTCTTCGTCGGCGCCTTCTCCAAGATCGTGTCCTCCTTCGTGGGCGATCCCACGATCGTGTTCCAGGCCGTGCTCGGCACGATGGTCGCGTTCGCCGCGACGCTGGCTGCCTACAAGTTCTTCGACATCCAGGTCACCGACAAGTTCCGCAAGGTCGTCACGATCTCGATCTTCGCGTTCGTCGGCGTCATGCTGGTCAACTTCGTGCTCAGCCTGACCGGAGTGCTGGAGTCCGGCGGTCTGCGCGGCTTCAACGGGCTCGGATTGGTCGTCTCGGCCATCGCGGTCGTGCTGGCCGTGTTCATGCTGATCATGGACTTCGACTACGTCGAGCGCGGAGTGGCGGCGCAGCTGCCCGAGCGCGAGTCGTGGCGGGCGGCGTTCGGTCTGACCGTCACGCTGGTCTGGCTGTACATCGAGATCCTGCGCATCCTGGCGATCCTGCGCGGCAACGACTGACCGCGCCAGGTTCTGCACCAGCTGCCCGTCCGGCTCAGCCGGGCGGGCAGCTGGCGTCTTGTCCAGCGGGGCCAGCGCTCGGGTGCCGTCACGCCTTCTGGCGATCCGAACCGCGGCGCAGCGGCAGGTGCCAGCGTCGACTCGGACGCACCAGGTGCTGGGCGGAGTCGTGGGCTTCGCGTCCACCGATGGCCGCGGCGACCGCCGGCAGGAGCACCGAGACCATGTTCGCGTAACCGGCCTCGGACGGGTGGAATCGATCGAAGCCGAACATCACGTCGTACCGGTCGCGGAACAGATCACCCAACAGGTGGGCCAGCGGCACCGGATGGCCGCCCGCCTCGCGGACGGCTGGGCTCTGGCGACGAGCCAGTTCGCGGCTCTGACGTTGAGCCCAGGTGCGTAGTGGCTGCATGATCGGACGGATGGTGCCGAGGTCGGGAGTCGTGCCGACCACGACCTCGCTGCCGAGCTCGACCAGCTCCTCGACGACTCGACCCAGCTGGCGCGCAGAGACCCGCAACGGCACCTGGTGGGTGACGTCGTTGGTGCCGACGATGATCACCGTGACGTGGGGTGCGTAGTCGCCGATGCGTGGCAGCTGCTCGTCCAGGACGTCTGCGGTCTTCGCGCCGACGACGGCCAACGACTTGACCTCGACTGGTCGGTCGAGCACGTGCGCCAACCCGGTGCCGAGCATGAACGGCGGAGTCTGCTCGGCCCGATCCATGCCGTACCCGACAGCCGCGCTGTCGCCCAGCAGCAGCAGCCGGACGGGTTCGACCGGCGTGTCGGGGCCGTAGAGGCCGTCGGCCGACGGCGGGCGGGCGTCGGTCACGCCGATTGCTCTGCGGGCGAGCTTGGCTTGGCCGAACAACAGTCCGTAAGCAGCAAGGGCGCCGGCCACAGTGCTTCCGGCGGCGACCAGGCGGGGGCGTCGCATGTCCCTAGTCTGACGTATCGTCGAAATCGTGATGATGACCCCCAATCTGCGCGATCTGGGCGGAACGGCCACGGCCGAGGGCGACCTCGTCCAGCCGGGTCGCCTGCTGCGCAGCGCCCTGCCGTTCGCCGAGGACGTCGCCCCCGACGGCACAGCCTGGCCACCGGAGGTCGTGGTCGACCTGCGGTCCTCGCCCGAGGTCGAGCAGTACCCGACGCTGCCCGGTTCACGATTCGTGAACCTGCCGCTGTTGAGCCAGCTGCGACCCGGTGCGCACCTCGACGGCACGCTCGTGGCGTTGTACCGCGCCTTGCTCGACGCGGCTCCGCACCTGCTGGTCGACCTGGTGCGTACCGTTGCCGACACCTCGGGTGCGGTGCTGATCCACTGCTCGGCGGGCAAGGATCGCACGGGTATCTCGATCGCCCTGGTCCTTCGAACGCTCGGTGTCGACCGTGACGTCGTGATGGACGACTACGTCGTGACCAATCAGCACATCGAGCAGATCGACGCGCGGCTGCGTGGGCTTCCGGGAAACGAGCGCCGCGACGAGCTGCCCCGAGAGTATTTTCACGTGGTTCCCGACGCGCTCGACGCCGTCATGGACGTCTGGGACTCCCATCGCGGTGGGGTTCGCGGTTGGCTGCGCAGCGCCGGCGCCGAGGACGATCTGGCCGACCGATTGCGGTCGTCGTT
>DATMSF010000451.1:0-5427 GCA_035565535.1 Aeromicrobium sp. | reverse complement strand
TTGACCACCACGCCCAGCACCCTGGTCCGCAGACCGGCCAGCCGCAGCCCCAGAGCCAGTCCCGCAGCTGTGCCTCCGGACCCCACGGCGGTCACGACGGCGGCCGGTTCCGGCAACGCTCCGGTGGCCACCTGCGCACCGATCTCGAGCGCCGTCTCCACGTAGCCCAGTGTCCCGACGGGCGACGAACCACCCGCCGGCAGGTAGTAGGGCCACTTCCGCGAGCGCAACGCCAGTCGGGCGAGCACGAACGGGGCCGCCAGCTTCAGTCGTGCCACCGACGAGTAGCGATGGATCCGGGCGCCCGACGACGCGAGCGCCCGCTGCTGGTCCAGGACGTGCTCGTCGATCGGCTGGTCCACCAGGCCCAGGACCGTCCGCAGGCCCAGCTCGCGCCCGTAGAGCGCAGCTGCCAGTCCCCAGTGCGTGCCGATGCCGCCCACCGTGAACAGGGTGTCGACGCCCCGGCGTTGCGCCTCGGGCAGGATCCACTCCAGCTTGCGGACCTTGTTCCCGCCCCAGCCGCCGGACCCGAAGCGACCTTCGTCCTTGACCCACAGGTCGAGACCGTCGACGTCGGCGCGTCGGACGGGAGTCGGTGTCGCGCCCAGCTCGACGTGCGGCAGGTCGATGCCGGGGAACAGCTCGTGCAGGCGGGCCATGGCCCCACGCTACTGGGAGACCACCTCGGGCTCGCGCCACTTGACGATGCTGAAGACCAGCAGCGCCACTGCCAGGACCCCACCCGCCCAGATACCGGCAGCCGTCACCCAGCCCTGCGCGGGCAGCTCCGGTCCGAGCTGCAGCACCACGGACCGATCGCCGAGGTCGGGGCACCGGAAGACCGCGAACCACAGTCCGGTCAACCACATCGCGGTGAAGATCACGAACCGGGCGCGGTCGCGCACGCGGGCCAGTCGGCGCAGTGCCACCAGCGCCACCACCGACACGGCGACGACGAGTGTCCAGTAGCCCCCCGTGACCAGTCCGCCGGGCACCGTGAAGTCAGCGACCGTGAACTCGGGAATGTTCGGACCGACGAGCCAGATGGCGCCCAGCACGAACAACCAGACGCAGCCGGCCGCGCTCAACGCGATGCGCGGCCAGGTCGCGACGCCGAACTTGGCCGCTTCGATGGCTCGTGTCTCCAGCCAGCTCAAGACGAACCGGGCCCACGCGTACTGGCGCGCCAGCAACGCGATGCCGCCGAGCAGGACGAGGGTTCCCGGGCCGGGCGCCGGCATCATGATGATGCCCAGCGGGACCAGGATCCACCCCAACAGCTCCAGACCGACGCCCGCCGTCGCGTTGCGCAGTCGGGTCAGGACCAGCATCACGCACTGACAAAGATGTGACGCGCGGCTTCGTCGTCGATCTCGGCCGTCTCCCCCTGGCGAGCCAGCAAGATGCCGTCGCTGCCCGCCGATGCCAGCACGTCGTTGCCCGGAAGGACACCGACACGACGCAGCACCGACATCACCTGCGTGTCGGTCTGCAGCGGCTCGCTGATGCGCCGGACCACGAGCCGACGTGGCTCGGTGGCCCCCCTGATGGCCTCGGGCAGCGCCTCCACGCCGTCGAGGTAGTCCACCTCAGGAGCGTTCGCCCCCAGCTCGTCGAGGCCCGGAATGGGGTTCCCGTAGGGAGACTCGGTCGGGTGGCCCAGCAGGTCGACGAGACGCCGTTCCACCTGCTCGGACATCACGTGCTCCCAGCGGCAGGCCTCCTCGTGCACGAACTCGATCTCCAGTCCGATGATGTCAGTCAGCAGTCGTTCGGCCAGCCGGTGCTTGCGCATCACGCGGGTGGCCAGCTGACGCCCCTTCTCCGACAGCTCCAGATGGCGGTCGCCCTCGACCGTGAGGAGTCCGTCGCGCTCCATGCGTGCCACGGTCTGCGAGACCGTGGGACCGCTTTGGTGCAGGCGTTCGGCGATGCGTGCACGCAACGGCACGATGCCTTCTTCCTCCAGCTCGTAGATGGTCCGCAGGTACATCTCGGTGGTGTCGATCAGCTCGCTCACGCCCCCCATTAAACACGAGCGGTCCGAAGACCACTCCCGCCTTGTACGGTGGGGGTCGTGGTGACGATTCAAGCGCGGTTCAACGGACCGGAGCGCTCCGGCAACGGCGGCTACTGCTGTGGACTGATCGCCGGCGAGCTCGACCACGACGGACCGCGCACGGCGACGCTGCGGTTGCCTCCTCCCCTGGACACGCCGCTGTCGTTCGAGCACGCCGACGACACGGTGCGACTGCTCACGGCAGGCGGTGCCGTGGTCGGCGAGGCAACCCCCGGGTCGTTCGTGAGGCAGGTGCCACCGGCGCCGACCGCCGAGCAGGCGGCAGCGGGTGAGGCCGCCTACCCCGGACACGACGCGCACCCGTTCGGCCACTGCTTCACGTGTGGCACCCAGCGCGCGGAAGGCGACGGGCTGCGCATCTTCACCGGCCCCGTCGCACCCGGCAGCAGCACGACGGCGGCCACCTGGACGCCGCACCCCGAGCACGCCGAGGGCGAGTCCGTGCCGCTGCCGATCGTGTGGGCCGCCATCGACTGCGCGGGCGGCTGGACCGCCGACTTCACGCGGCATCCGACGGTGCTCGGCCGGATGACCGCCCAGGTGTTCCGGGCCCCCGAACCCGGCGAGCCGTGCGTCGTGACGGGGCACCTCAGCGCCCGAGACGGACGCAAGTTCCTCACCGACACCGCGTTGTACTCGGGCACCGAGCTGCTGGCACGCTCCGAACAGGTGTGGATCGAGATCGATCCGTCGCAGTTCGGCTGACATGGGCTCACGCCTGTTCGCCGACGTCAGGCCGCTTCAGGTTCCGGAGTTCCGACGCCTGTGGACGGCGAACATCATCACCGTCATCGGTGCCCAGCTGACCGTCGTGACGGTGCCGGCGCAGATCTACGCGATCACCGAGTCGTCGGCGTACGTCGGCCTGACGGGCGTGTTCGGACTGGTACCGCTGATCGTCTTCGGGCTGTACGGTGGCGCGCTGGCCGACGTGTTCGACCGCCGAACCCTGCTCATCGTGTCGACGGTCGGTCTGATCGTCACCAGTGCGCTGTTCTGGCTGCAGGCGTTCTGGGGCAACACCGACGTGTGGCTCCTGCTGTCGCTGTTCTCGATCCAGCAGGCGTTCTTCGGCATCAACCAACCCACGCGCAGCGCCGTCCTGCCCCGGATCATGCCCGCGCACCTGCTGCCGGCCGCCAACTCGCTGAACATGACCGTGATGATGGCCGGCGGCATCGCCGGACCGTTGCTCGCCGGCGTGCTGATCCCGATCACCGGGTTCTCCTGGCTGTACTTCATCGACACCGTCACCTTGTTCGCGACCTTGAGCGCCGTCGTGCGTCTGCCGCGCCTGCCCGTCCTCGAGACGACCGCCGTGCCGGGCTTTCGCGCCGTCGTCGACGGCTTCGTCTACCTGCGCACCCAACCCGTGCTGCTGATGAGCTTCGTGGTCGACCTCATCGCCATGGTGTTCGGCATGCCGCGCGCCCTGTTCCCCGAGATCGCCCACCTGGACTTCGGTGGCCCGGCCGAGGGCGGCATCGAGTTCGCCCTGCTGTTCGCCGCCATCCCGGCCGGAGCAGTACTCGGCGGCGTGCTCAGCGGGTGGGTCTCGGGCATCACCCGCCAGGGGTTGGCGGTCGTGGTGTGCATCGTGGTCTGGGGGCTGGCGATGACCGGGTTCGGCGCCGCCGTGCTCCTGGCCGATCACTGGCGCACACCCATGCTGGTCGCCGCGATCGCGATGCTGATGGTCGGCGGCACGGCCGACATCGCCTCGGCCGCGTTCCGCAGCACGATGCTCCAGGACGCCGCGGACGACACCATGCGAGGTCGTCTGCAGGGCGTCTTCATCGTCGTGGTCGCCGGCGGTCCGCGAATCGCCGACACGGCACACGGCCAAGTCGCCGAGGTCGCCGGAGCCGGAGCCACTGCGGCCGGCGGAGGCGTCCTGGTGGTGATCGGGGTCGTCGTGGCGGCGCTGTGGGGGCGGGCGTTCGTCCGCTACCGCGTCACGGTGCCAGCCGATCGCGACGCCACCCCTGAGGCACGCGGGTGAATCGGATCCGGTCGTGCAACCGATCAGGTCGACCCTGCCAGAACTCGAAGCTGTCGATCACGAGGCGCAATCCGCCCCAGTTGACCGGCCTCGCCCCCGCATCCGGTCCGACAGCCGCTTGTTGCCAACGCCGTTCCAGCTCGGCGCGGTCGGCCACGACCTGCGACTGCGGTGAGGCCGCGGCGCTGATCCGTCCGCCCTCGGGCCGTGTCGCGAAGTAGGCGTCGGACTCGGCCGCTGAGACCCGCTCGACCGTGCCCTCGAGTCGGACCTGGCGGGCCAGGTCGTGCCACAGCAGCACCGCCGCCGCTCGTGGGTTCTGCGCCAGCTCCACGCCCTTGCGGGAGTCGTAGTTGGTGTGGAACACCGCGCCCGACTCGTCCAGCCCCTTGAGCAGCACGATGCGCACCGACGGCACCCCGTCCACCGTCGCGGTCGCCAACGCCATCGCGTTCGGTTCGGCCAGGCCTGCCGCGACGGCCTGTTCCAGCCAGCGATCGAACAAGTCGTACGGGTCGGATCCGGCCGTCGCCTCGTCCAGTCCGACTGCCGCGTACTCGGTCCGCATCGAGGCGAGGTCGCGATTCTGCATGACGTCACGGTAGGGCAGAATGCGAAACATGACTGATGACGTGGTGGTGCAGCACGGATTGGAAGGCGTCGTCGCCTTCGAGAGCAAGATCGCTGAACCCGACAAGGAGGGGTCGGCCCTGCGGTACCGCGGCGTCGACATCGACGACCTGGTCGGTCGCGTCCCCTTCGAGAAGATCTGGGGCCTGCTGGTCGACGGGGCGTACGAACCGGGCCTGCCACCCGCCGAGCCGTACCCGATCCCGGTGCACTCCGGCGACATCCGCGCCGACGTCCAGAGCGCGATCGCCCAGATGGCACCGATCTGGGGTCTGCGTCAGCTGTACGACATCGACGACGCCGCCGAGGTGCGCGACGACCTGGCCCGTACCGCCGTCATGGTGCTGTCGTACGTGGCCCAGGCGGCTCGCGGGCTCGGCAAGCCGATGGTCCCCCAGTCCCAGATCGACCAGTGCAGCACGATCGTGGAGCGGATGCTGATGCGGTGGCGCGGCGAGGTCGACCCCGACCACGCCAAGGCGATCGACGCCTATCTGGTGTCGGCGGCCGAGCACGGGATGAACGCCTCGACCTTCACAGCGCGCGTCATCGCCTCCACGGGAGCCGACGTGGCCGCGGCGCTGTCCGGAGCGGTCGGCGCGATGTCGGGCCCGCTGCACGGCGGAGCACCCTCGCGCGTGCTGCACATGATCGAGCAGGTCGAGAAGTCCGGCGATGCCCGCGCATACGTCAAGAAGCTGCTCGACGACGG
>DATMSF010000450.1:0-3287 GCA_035565535.1 Aeromicrobium sp. | reverse complement strand
GCCGCGTGACGGCCCTGGGACACGCCGCCGAGAGCGGCAGCTCGGCAACCGAGACGCTGCTGTTCCGCGGCGCATCGCTCGAAGGCACCGGCGCGCTCGACCTGCTCGTCGAGGACGGCATGATCGTCGAGACCGGCGTGGGGCTCAGCCGCGCCGGCGCGACGGTCGTCGACGTCGAGGGGCTCGTCATGCTGCCGGGCCTCGTGGATCTGCACACGCATCTGCGCGAACCGGGCTACGAGGCATCCGAGACGGTCCTGACCGGGTCGCGTGCGGCGGCCGCCGGCGGCTACGCGGCCGTCTTCGCGATGCCCAACACCTCGCCCGTGGCCGACACGGCGGGCGTCGTCGAGCAGGAGCTCGCCCTCGGCGAGGCCGCCGGCTTCGTCACGGTGCAGCCGATCGGCGCGGTCACGGTCGGGCAGAAGGGCGAGCGGCTGGCCGAGCTCGGCGCGATGGCCGACTCGCGCGCCCGCGTGCGCGTCTTCAGCGACGACGGATTCTGCGTGTGGGACCCGCTCATCATGCGCCGCGCGCTCGAGTACGTGAAGGCGTTCGACGGCGTGATCGCGCAGCACGCACAGGACCCGCGGCTCACCGAAGGCGCCCAGATGAACGAGGGCGTCGTGTCGGCGGAGCTCGGACTCGCCGGCTGGCCCGCCGTCGCCGAGGAATCGATCATCGCGCGCGATGTGCTGCTCGCGGAGCACGTCGGGTCGCGCCTGCACGTGTGCCACCTCTCGACCGCCGGGTCGGTCGAGATCATCCGGTGGGCGAAGCGCCGCGGTGTGAACGTGACCGCCGAGGTGACGCCGCACCACCTGCTGCTGACCGACGAGCTGGTCCGCAGCTACGACCCGATCTACAAGGTCAACCCGCCGTTGCGCACCGCCGACGACGTCCAGGCCGTCCGCGAGGGACTGGCCGACGGGACGATCGACATCGTCGCCACCGACCATGCTCCGCATCCGATGGAGGACAAGGAGTGCGAGTGGTCGGCAGCAGCGTTCGGCATGCTCGGGTTGGAGACGGCGCTGAACATCGTGCAGCAGACCATGGTCGACACCGGCTTGATCGGTTGGCCGCGGGTTGCCGAAGCGATGTCGACGATCCCGGCCCGCATCGGTCGCGTGTCGACCCACGGCCGGCCCGTCGCGGAGGGCGAACCGGCACACCTGGTGCTCTACGACCCCGCAGCCAGCCGCGTGGTCGAACCGGCCGACACCGCATCGCTGTCCCGCAACACGCCGTACGCCGGACGTGAGCTGCCAGGGCGCGTCGTGGCGACGTTCCTCGACGGCCGCCCAACCGTCCTCGAAGGAGAACTGCAGTGAGTCAGACCGAAGCCATCCTGGTCCTCGAGGACGGCCGGGTGTTCCGCGGTGAGTCCTACGGCGCCACCGGCGAGACGATCGGCGAGATCGTCTTCTCGACCGGGATGACCGGGTACCAGGAGACCTTGAGCGACCCGTCCTACAAGGGGCAGATCGTCGCGATGACGGCGCCGCACATCGGCAACACCGGCATCAACGACGAGGATTTCGAGTCACGTCGCATTTGGGTCGACGGCTACATCGTCCGTGACCCGGCACGGGTGCGATCGAGCTGGCGGAGCAACCGCACGCTCGACGCCGAGCTGACGGCCCAAGGTGTCGTCGGGATCAGCGGAATCGACACCCGCGCGCTGACGCGCCACCTGCGTGAGCGCGGTTCCATGCGGGGCGGCATCAGCACGACCAGCTCGGTCGACGAGCTGTTGGCCAAGGTGCAGGCGGCGCCGCAGATGAAGGGTGCCAACTTCCTGGCCGACGTCACGACGGCCGAGACGTACGTGGTGCCGGCCGCGGGGAACAAGCAGCTGACGGTGGCGGCCCTCGATCTGGGCATCAAGGGCATGACGCCGACACTGATGGCCGCTCGCGGTATCGAGGTGCACGTCATGCCGGCCACCGCGACCTTCGACGACATCCGGGCGATCGAACCCGACGGCGTCTTCATGTCGAACGGTCCCGGTGACCCGGCAACGGCCGACCATGCCGTGAGCGTCGTGCAGCAGGTGCTGGCCGCGCGGATCCCGTACTTCGGGATCTGCCTGGGCAACCAGGTCTTCGGTCGAGCGCTCGGCCTCGGCACCTACAAGCTGACCTACGGGCATCGCGGGATCAACCAGCCCGTCCAGGACCTGACGACCGGAAAGGTCGAGATCACGGCCCACAACCACGGGTTCGCGGTCGACGCTCCGACGACCGGGACGTTCGACACACCCTACGGACCCGGGCGCGTGACCCACGTGTGTCTCAACGACGACGTCGTGGAGGGGCTCGCGCTCCTCGCGGCGCCCGCGTTCAGCGTGCAGTACCACCCGGAGGCGGCGGCCGGGCCCCATGACGCCGCGTACCTGTTCGACCGGTTCGTCGAGCTCATGAACTCACAGAAGGTGGCCGGCTGATGCCCAGACGTCACGACATCTCATCGGTGCTGGTCATCGGATCGGGCCCGATCGTCATCGGCCAGGCCTGCGAGTTCGACTACTCGGGCACCCAGGCCTGCAGGGTGCTGCGGGAGGAGGGCCTGCGCGTCATCTTGATCAACTCCAACCCGGCCACGATCATGACCGATCCGGAGTTCGCCGACGCGACGTACGTCGAACCCATCACGCCGGAGTTCGTCGAGAAGGTCATCGCCAAGGAACGCCCCGACGCGCTGCTCGCGACCCTCGGCGGCCAGACGGCGCTCAACGCGGCGATCGCGCTGGACAAGGCCGGGATCCTGGCCAAGTACGACGTGGAGCTGATCGGCGCCTCGATCGATGCGATCGAAAAGGGCGAGAACCGCGAGTCGTTCAAGCAGATCGTCGAGGGTCTGCCGGCCGAGTGGGGCGCCGAGGTCGCCAAGTCGGTCATCTGTCACACGATGGAGGAGTGCCTGGCCGGTGTGCCGGAGCTCGGCGGATATCCGGTCGTCGTGCGGCCCTCGTTCACGATGGGCGGCAGCGGCGGCGGCATCGCGTTCGACGAGGACGACCTGCACCGCATCGCCGGCTCCGGTCTGGCGCTCAGCCCGACGACCGAGGTGCTCCTGGAGGAGTCGATCCTGGGCTGGAAGGAGTACGAGCTCGAGGTCATGCGTGACACCGCCGACAACGTGGTGATCGTGTGCTCGATCGAGAACTTCGACCCCATGGGCGTCCACACCGGCGACTCCATCACGGTCGCGCCGGCGATGACCTTGACCGACGTCGAGTACCAGCGGTTGCGCGACATCTCGCTCGGTGTGATCCGTGAGGT
>DATMSF010000449.1:0-1978 GCA_035565535.1 Aeromicrobium sp. | reverse complement strand
TCGACCCGCGACTCGATCTCCTGACGGTGCTCGATGCGCTTGGCCATGTCGCCGAACTCGGCCAGATCCTCGTCCCCCATGACTTCGACCAGACGTCGCCACATCTGCTCCGTCGACGCCGGCAGCGCGAGCCAGTGCCCGTCCCGCGTCCGGTGCAGGTTGTTCGGGCTGATGTGCGGGTTCTCGTTCCCTTGGCGTCCGACGCTGACTCCGGTCGCGTCGTAGTCGACGATGAAGTCCTCCATCATCCGCAGCAGGGGTTCGTACAGTCCGATGTCGGCCAGTTGTGGTTCACCGGTCAGGTCGCGCTGACGCAGCGCCATCATTGCTGCGAAAGCGCCGTAGATCCCGGTGACGCCGTCGGCGACCGGGTAACCGGCGAACACCGGCGGACCATCTGGATCACCGGTCCGATGCGTCAGTCCTGCGAAGGATTCCGCAACACGCGCGAAGCCGGGCCGGTCCGCGTAGGGTCCAGTGCGCCCGAACGCACTGATGTGCACCATGACCAGGTCCGGCCGGTACGCGACCAGATCCTCGAAGTCGACGCCGAACCGTTTCAGCGTCGCGGGACGAAAGTTGGTGACGACGATGTCGGCCGCGGCGGTCAGTCGGCCGACGAGCTCGGCCGCACCTTTGCGGTGGAGGTCGACCGTGACACTGCGCTTGTTGCGGCCCAGCATCGCCCATTGAGCGGATCCGCCATCGACGAGCGGCGGGTACGAACGTGCCGGATCGCCCGTGCCCGGCTGCTCGATCTTGATCACGTCAGCGCCGAACTCGGCGAGCAACGACGACGCGAGCGGACCGGCGAGAATCGTCGACAGGTCGATCACCCTGATGCCGTCCATCGGCAGGTGAGGCATAGTCGAAACCTTTCATCCGGTGCTCGCGGCGGCCGTGACTCACATCACTGACCCACGGAGGACTCTTCCACGCCAGGGACGGCCGCCCCGGCTTCCTTCCACGGGTGATAAGCGATGGCTATCATTGACGGATGCGAGTCGAGCGCGCCAGATATTTCCTCGCGGCCGTCGAGACGGGTTCCCTGCGCGCAGCAGCAGACCGCTGCGGCATCAGCCAGCCGGCCATCGGTCAACAGATCGCACTGTTGGAGGAGGAGCTCGACGTGGTCCTGCTCACTCGCAGCAGGACGGGTGTCCGACCGACTGCCGAGGGCCAGGCGCTGCTCGATCCGGTGGCACGGCTGGTTGCGGCCGAGGATGCCGTCCTCGAAGCGGCGACCGACTCGAGCGGTCTCTACCGCGGCAGGGTCGCCATCGGCACGATCTCCGCGCTCGCCGAGACGATCATCGGCCCTGTCGTCGGCAGTCTGCGCGAGCGCCATCCAGAATTGCGGTTCACGATCACCGAAGCCGGATCGACCTCGGTCGAGTCCGGCGTCGCCACAGGTGACTTGGACTTCGGCGTCGTCACGATGCCCACCGGTCCGGCATCGGCCGGCATCGAGCGCACCGTCCTGCTTGATCAACCGATCGGCATCGTGGTTCGACGAGACCACCTGCTCGCCGACCGCCAGAGCGTCGGATGGGCAGACCTTGAGACCTGGCCGATCGTGACGATGCGTGACGGGACGGTGATGTGGGAACGGCTCCACGCCGAGGTTGCTCGCCCGGAGGTGGTCGTCGAGGCGATGTCGGCGCGGTCCGTCAAGGTCATGGTCAGCAATGGCGCCGGCATCGGCGTGTTGACGCCGTTCGACCGGACGACCGACGTCCTCGGACTCCAATGGATCCCACTGCGCGAGACTCCGCCGGTGCGCATCGAGCTGGTTCAACGGCGCGATTCACGTCCCTCGCCGTCGGCGCTCGTGGTTCGTCGGCTCATCACAGAACGCGCAGCCGACCTGCACTCAACGGCTGTCGCGCACCGCCGTTGATCAAGCCAGAATGCCGACAGCGTTCGTCAACACGGCCAGCCCGAGCGCACAGGCCATGACGGTGACCAGGAACGGAAG
>DATMSF010000448.1:0-14833 GCA_035565535.1 Aeromicrobium sp. | reverse complement strand
CCAAGGAGGCCTGAGAATGGGCCAGAAGATCAACCCGCACGGCTTCCGCCTCGGCATCTCGACCGACCACAAGAGCCGTTGGTACGCCGACAAGCAGTACGCCGAGTACGTGGGCGAGGACGTCAAGATCCGTCGCATGCTCACCAAGGGCATGGATCGCGCCGGCATCAGCCGCGTGGAGATCGAGCGCACGCGTGATCGCGTCCGCGTCGACATCCACACCGCGCGTCCCGGTATCGTCATCGGTCGTCGTGGCGCCGAGGCCGATCGCATCCGGGGCGACCTGGAGAAGCTCACCGGCAAGCAGGTGCAGCTGAACATCCTCGAGGTCAAGCAGCCCGAGATGGACGCCCAGCTCGTCGCTCAGGGTGTTGCCGAGCAGCTCAGCGGCCGTGTGCAGTTCCGCCGGGCGATGCGCAAGGCGATGCAGACCACGATGCGTTCGGGTGCCCAGGGCATCCGGATCCAGTGCTCGGGCCGTCTCGGCGGCGCCGAGATGAGCCGCTCGGAGTTCTACCGCGAAGGCCGTGTGCCGCTGCACACGCTCCGCGCGGACGTCGACTACGGCTTCTACGAGGCCAAGACCACGTTCGGTCGCATCGGCGTCAAGGTCTGGATCTACAAGGGCGAGGTCGCCGCCACCCGAGCAGAGCGCGAGGCCGAGGCCGCCAAGCGCGCCGCTGCCCCGGGCAGCCGTCGTCCGCAGCGCGGCGGCGGCCGCCGTCCCGAGCGTCCGGCTCGCGACAACGCTGCCGCTCAGGTCGAGGCGGC
Organism: Aeromicrobium sp.; assembly: GCA_035565535.1. Taxonomy (GTDB): domain Bacteria; phylum Actinomycetota; class Actinomycetes; order Propionibacteriales; family Nocardioidaceae; genus Aeromicrobium. Next base: position 14,062 of record DATMSF010000448.1, on the reverse strand, counting down.
GCCGGCGACTGCGGCTCCGGCCGAGGCCACCGCTGACAATTCCGAGGCTGCGGCCACCACCGCAGGGGGAGGCGAGAACTGATGTTGATGCCACGTCGCGTCAAGTACCGCAAGCAGCACCACCCCAAGCGTCGGGGTGCTGCCAAGGGCGGCACGACCCTGGCGTTCGGCGACTACGGCATCCAGGCCCTCACGCCTGCGTACGTCACCAACCGTCAGATCGAGTCCGCTCGTATCGCCATGACCCGTCACATCAAGCGTGGCGGCAAGGTCTGGATCAACATCTACCCGGACCGCCCGCTGACCAAGAAGCCTGCCGAGACCCGCATGGGTTCGGGCAAGGGTTCGCCCGAGTGGTGGGTCGCCAACGTCAAGCCCGGCCGCGTCATGTTCGAGCTGTCCGGCGTCTCCGAGGACGTCGCCCGCGAGGCCATGCGCCGTGCGATCCACAAGCTGCCGATGAAGGCACGCTTCATCACCCGTGAGACCGAAGGAGGCATGTGATGGCCAAGTACACCACTGCCGCCGAGCTGCGCGCGGTCGACTCCAGCTCGCTGGAGGAGAAGCTGCGCGAAGCCAAGGAAGAGCTGTTCAACCTGCGTTTCCAGAACGCGACCGGACAGCTGGACAACACCGCGCGCCTGCGTCAGGTGCGTCAGGAGATCGCCCGGATCTACACCGTCATGCGTGAGCGCGAGCTCGGCATCATCGAGGAGGTCCAGGCATGAGCACGAAGGACGATCAGGTGACCCGCTCCACCACGCGCAAGACCCGCGAGGGCCTCGTGGTCAGCGACAAGATGGACAAGACCATCGTGGTCTCCGTCGAGGACCGCTTCAAGCACCCCCTCTACGGCAAGGTCCTGCGCCGCAACATCAAGCTGAAGGCCCACGACGAGCAGAACACCGCCGGAGCCGGCGACCGTGTTCTGATCGCCGAGACCCGCCCGCTGTCCGCGACCAAGCGGTGGCGTCTGGTCGAGGTTCTCGAGAAGGCGAAGTGACGACATGATCCAGCAGGAGTCGCGAGTCAAGGTCGCCGACAACACCGGTGCCAAGGAGATCTTGTGCATCCGTGTTCTCGGTGGCTCGGGTCGGCGCTACGCCGGCATCGGTGACACCATCGTCGCCACCGTCAAGGACGCCATCCCCGGCGGCAACGTCAAGAAGGGCGAGGTCGTCAAGGCCGTCATCGTGCGCACCGTCAAGGAGCGTCGTCGCCCGGACGGCTCGTACATCAAGTTCGACGAGAACGCCGCCGTCATCCTCAAGGCCGACGGCGACCCGCGCGGAACGCGCATCTTCGGCCCGGTGGGTCGCGAGCTGCGTGACAAGAAGTTCATGCGCATCATCTCTCTCGCACCGGAGGTGCTCTGATGGCCAAGAGCGTCAGCATCAAGAAGGGTGACCAGGTCAAGGTCATCGCCGGTAAGGACAAGGGTGTCACCGGCGCCGTCCTCGACGTGCTGGTCGACGCCAACCGCGTCATCGTCGAAGGCGTCAACCGCGTCCAGCGCCACACCAAGTCGGCCCAGGCCGGCGGCCAGGGCACCGGCGGCATCATCACCGTCGAGGCGCCCATCCACATCTCGAACGTGATGGTGCTGGCCGACAAGGAACCGACCCGTGTCGGCTACCGCCGTGACGACGTCGTCAAGACGCGTCCGGACGGCAGCACGTACCCCGCGAAGCGCAGCGTGCGCGTCGCCAAGAGCACCGGAAAGGAGATCTGAGCATGAGCGAGACAGGAACGCTGTCGCCCACCGGCGCCGGAACCGCACCACGCTTGAAGGACAAGTACCGCTCGGAGATCGTCCCGGCGCTGCAGGAGCAGTTCAACTACGCGAACGTCATGCAGGTGCCCGGTCTGACGAAGATCGTCGTCAACATGGGCGTCGGTGAGGCGGCCCGCGACGGCAAGCTGATCGAAGGTGCGATCGCCGATCTGACCGCGATCACCGGCCAGAAGCCGCAGGTCACCAAGGCCCGCAAGTCCATCGCCCAGTTCAAGCTGCGCGAGGGCATGCCGATCGGTGCGCACGTCACGCTGCGCGGCGACCGCATGTGGGAGTTCCTGGACCGACTGCTGACCCTGGCGCTGCCCCGCATCCGCGACTTCCGTGGCTTGTCGCCCAAGCAGTTCGACGGCCGCGGCAACTACACGTTCGGTCTGACCGAGCAGGTCATGTTCCACGAGATCGATCAGGACAAGATCGACCGGTCGCGCGGCATGGACATCACGGTCGTCACGACCGCCACCAACGACGACGAGGGCCGGGCGCTGTTGAAGCTCTTGGGCTTCCCCTACGCCGAGCGGTGACATCAGAAATGGTCAAGGAGAACTGATATGGCCAAGACCGGCCTGAAGATCAAGGCGGCCCGCAAGCCCAAGTTCGCGGTCCGTGGCTACACCCGCTGCCAGCGCTGCGGTCGCCCGAAGTCCGTCTACCGCAAGTTCGGCCTGTGCCGGATCTGCTTGCGCGAGATGGCCCACCGCGGCGAGCTCCCCGGGGTGACGAAGTCATCCTGGTGAAGCACAGGGTGACGAAGTCATCCTGGTGACGCGCTGAGCAACCACCATCCTCCTGGTGACCACCAGGAACCAACCGCCCCAGGTCCCCTCCCACCCCTCGCGGAGACGAGACGGATACCAGGACGAGAAACGGAAAACCAACTATGACGATGACCGATCCGATCGCGGACATGCTGACGCGTGTCCGCAACGGCAACCAGGCGTACCACGACAGCGTCACGATGCCGTTCTCCAAGCTGAAGCTCGGCGTCGCCGAGATCCTCAAGCAGGAGGGCTACATCACCGACATCGCCGTCGCTGATCCCGCCGAGGGTGAGGTCGGCAAGAGCCTGACCATCACGCTCAAGTACGGCCCGCACCGCGAGCGCTCGATCGCCGGCATCCGCCGCATCAGCAAGCCGGGTCTGCGCGTGTACGCCAAGTCCACCAACCTGCCGAAGGTGCTGGGAGGTCTGGGCGTCGCGATCATCTCGACCAGCCAGGGCCTGCTGACCGATCGTCAGGCCAAGCAGAAGGGCGTGGGTGGGGAAGTCCTCGCCTACGTCTGGTGAGAGAGGAGATTCCGCATGTCACGCATCGGTAGGCTCCCCGTCACCGTCCCGTCCGGCGTCGAGGTCACGATCGACGGCCAGGACGTCCGCGTCAAGGGCCCGAAGGGCGAGCTGTCGCACACTCTGGCCGAGCCCATCACGGCGACCAAGAGCGAGGACGGCACCGTCGCCATCGAGCGACCGAACGACGAGCGTCGCAGCAAGGCTCTCCACGGCCTGTCGCGCACGCTGGTCAACAACATGGTCATCGGTGTGACCGAGGGCTATGAGAAGAAGCTCGAGATCGTCGGTGTCGGTTACCGCGTCCAGGCCAAGGGTCCGACCGAGCTGGAGTTCGCACTCGGATTCAGCCACCCGGTCACGGTCAAGGCACCCGAGGGCATCACGTTCGAGGTCGAGAAGCCGACGGCGTTCTCGGTCAAGGGCATCGACAAGCAGGTCGTCGGCGAGGTCGCCGCGAACATCCGCAAGATCCGCAAGCCCGAGCCGTACAAGGGCAAGGGCGTCCGGTACGCCGGCGAGCGCATCCTGCGCAAGGCCGGAAAGGCTGGTAAGTGACCATGGCCATCTCCATCAAGCACAACAAGCACGCCGGTGCGCGTCAGGCCTCGCGCCTGCGCCGCCAGGTTCGCGGACGCAAGAAGGTCGAGGGCTCGGCCGAGCGTCCTCGCCTGGTCGTCACTCGCTCGAGCAAGCACATCGTCGCTCAGGTCGTCAACGACCTCGAGGGCCGCACGCTCGCGTCGGCGTCGACCATGGAGGCGGACCTGCGTTCGCTCGACGGCGACAAGACCGCCAAGGCCAAGAAGGTCGGCGAGCTCGTCGCTGATCGCGCGAAGTCTGCCGGCATCAGCACGGTCGTGTTCGATCGCGCCGGCAACAAGTACGCGGGACGGGTCGCGGCTCTGGCCGACGGCGCCCGTGAGGGAGGACTGGAATTCTGATGAGCAATCAGCCCAACACTGGACAGCGACGGGGCGGCAACGACCGCCGCGGCGGCCGTGGAAACGACCGCGAGAAGTCGAACTACATCGAGAAGGTCGTCACGATCAACCGTGTCGCCAAGGTCGTCAAGGGTGGTCGTCGCTTCAGCTTCACCGCCCTGGTGATCGTCGGCGACGGCGACGGACAGGTCGGCATCGGCTACGGCAAGGCCAAGGAAGTTCCCACGGCGATCGCCAAGGGTGTGGAGGAGGCGAAGAAGAACTTCTTCCGCGTCCCGCGCATCCAGGGCACGATCCCGCACCCCGTCCAGGGCGAGAAGGCCGCTGGTGTGGTCTTCCTGCGTCCGGCGTCGCCCGGTACCGGTGTCATCGCCGGTGGCCCGGTGCGCGCCGTCCTGGAGGCCGCCGGCATCCACGACGTGCTGACCAAGTCGCTCGGCTCGTCGAACGCCATCAACATCGTGCACGCCACGGTTGAGGCGCTGCGGACCCTGGAGTCGCCCGAGCAGGTTGCGCAACGTCGCGGCCTGACGGTCGAAGACGTCGCGCCGACGGCGCTGCTGAAGGCCCAGAGCCAGGGCATCGCCGATGCCAAGGCGGCCGCCAACGCCGATGCGACCGCCGAGGCGGTGACCGTCTGATGTCGAACCTCAAGGTCACCCAGGTCCGTTCGGCCATCGGCCGTCAACAGAATCAGCGCGACACGCTGCGTTCGCTCGGTCTCAAGCGGATCGGCGACAGCGTCGTCAAGCCCGATCGTCCCGAGATCCGCGGCATGGTCGAGACCATCCCGCACCTGGTCCGGGTCGAAACCGTTTCAGACAAGGATGGTCAGTGAGATGACGCTGAAGCTGCATCACCTCCGCCCGGCCCCCGGCGCCAAGACGGCCAAGACCCGCGTGGGTCGTGGTGAGGGCTCCAAGGGCAAGACCGCAGGCCGCGGCACCAAGGGCACCAAGGCTCGTTACCAGGTTCCGGCCGGGTTCGAGGGTGGCCAGACGCCGATCCACATGCGCCTGCCCAAGCTCAAGGGCTTCAAGAACCCGTTCCGTGTCGAGTACCAGGTGGTGAACCTGGACCGTATCGAGGCGCTGTTCCCCCAGGGCGGCGACGTCGACGTCGACGCGCTCGTGGCAGCCGGTGCGGTCCGCAAGGGTCACCCGGTCAAGGTGCTCGGTTCCGGTGAGCTGTCGGTCTCCGTGCAGGTCACGGCAGACAAGTTCTCGGAGTCGGCCAAGGCCAAGATCGAGGCGGCCGGCGGTTCGGTCACCGTTCGGTGACCCGAGCCAGCTGCTAGGCGACGAGGCCTCCCGTGTCGGGAGGCCTCGTTCGTCGCATCTGACGCAAGTCGAATTGATGGTGGCTGTTAGAGTCGCCGGGGCGATCCGACGCCCGATGAACACGAGGAGGACAGCACGTGCTGAAGGCGTTCGTGCATGCGTTCAGGACCCCTGACCTGCGTCGCAAGCTGCTGTTCGTGCTGGGCATCATCGTGCTCTTCCGCGTCGGGTCGATGATGCCGGCTCCCGGTATCCACGTCGCGAACGTCCAGCGCTGCATCAACCTGGTCTCGACCAGCGACGACAGCGGCCTGTTCGCCCTGATCAACGTGTTCTCCGGAGGCGCGCTGCTGCAGCTGACGGTGTTCGCGCTGGGCATCATGCCGTACATCACCGCGAGCATCATCTTGCAGCTGCTGGTCGTCGTGATCCCGCGGCTGGAGGCGCTGAAGAAGGAAGGCCAGGCCGGCCAGGCCAAGATCACCCAGTACACGCGCTACCTGACGCTGGGGCTGGGGATCTTGCAGGCCACGGGCATCGTGGCCCTCGCCCGCAGCGGCACGCTGTTCGGCAACACGTGTGACCTGCCCCTGCTGTACCACCAGGACAGCATCTTCTCGTTCATGCTCATCGTGCTGACGATGGTCGCCGGTACCGCCGTCATCATGTGGTTCGGTGAGCTGATCACCGACCGCGGTGTCGGCAACGGCATGTCGATCCTGATCTTCGTCCAGGTCGTCGCGACCTTCCCCGGTGCGTTGTGGCTGATCAAGGAGACCGGTGCCACGGCTCAGGAAGGGTGGACCCGGTTCATCCTGGTGTGTCTGGTCGGTCTGGTGGTGGTGGCAGGCGTCATCTTCATGGAGCAGGCGCAGCGGCGCATCCCGGTCCAGTACGCCAAGCGGATGGTGGGCCGCCGGATGTTCGGTGGATCGTCGACGTACATCCCGTTGAAGGTCAACCAGGCCGGCATCATCCCGGTGATCTTCGCCTCGAGCCTGATGTACATCCCGGCTCTGATGACGCAGTTCAACCCGGACGCACCCTATGCAGGATTCGTCCAGGACCACCTGGTCAAGGGCGACCACCCGTACTACATGATCAGCTTCTTCCTGCTGATCGTGTTCTTCACCTACTTCTACGTCTCGATCACCTTCAACCCCGAAGAAGTCGCCGACAACATGCGCAAGTACGGGGGCTTCATCCCCGGTATTCGTGCGGGCCGCCCGACGCAGGAGTATCTTGCCTATGTCCTGAGCCGCATCACGGCTCCGGGCGCGTTGTACCTGGGTCTGATCTGCATGATCCCGATGCTCGCCATCACGTTCTTGCAGGCGAACCAGAACTTCCCGTTCGGTGGAGCAACGATCCTGATCATCGTCGGCGTCGGTCTCGACACCGTCAAGCAGATCGAGAGCCAGCTCCAGCAGCGCAACTACGAAGGGTTCCTCCGCTGATGCGACTTTTGATCATGGGGCCGCCGGGTGCCGGCAAGGGCACGCAGGCCGTCGGGCTGGCCCAGCGCATCGGCGGTGCGCACATCTCGACCGGTGACATCTTCCGGGCGAACGTCTCGCAGGGCACCGAGCTCGGTGTGCTGGCCAAGCAGTACATGGACGCGGGCAAGTACGTTCCCGACGAGGTCACCAACGCGATGGTCAAGGATCGTCTGGCGCAGGACGACGCACGCGACGCCTTCGTCCTCGACGGCTACCCCCGCACGCTAGACCAGGTCGAGACCCTCGATGCGATCCTGGCCGACCTGGGTTCACAGCTGGACGCCGTCGTGGTGCTGACCGTCGACCACGAGGAGCTGATCGCTCGCCTGCTCAAGCGTGCCGAGACCAGTGGCCGCTCCGATGACACCGAAGAGGTCATCCGTGAGCGTCAGGACGTCTACGTCGCCGAGACCGAGCCCCTGTTGCCGGTCTACCGTGATCGCGGACTGCTGCGCGAGGTCGACGGGATGGGCTCGATCGACGAGGTCTCGGCTCGCATCGACGCGGCCCTCGGCCTCTGAGCGCGCCACTCGCGGACGGCTTGCACCGCCCGCGGGCGTGTGGGCGCGGTTCGGAGCAGGAAGCAGGAGGCTGACGAAGGTGTTCGGGCGTGAGCGGATCGAGATCAAGACGCCGGCACAGATCGACCTGATGCGCCGCGCCGGTCTGGTCGTGGCCTCGACCTTGGACGTGCTGCGGGAGAACGCCGTGGCCGGGGTCAGCACGGGCGAGCTGGATCGGCTGGCCCGTGAGAACCTCGCACGCCACGGAGCGACCTCGAACTTCTTGAACTACGGGGCCGACGTGCACGGTCGCGGCGGATTCCCCGGGGTGTACTGCGCCTCGGTCAACGAGCAGATCGTCCACGGCATCCCGGGGGACCAGGTGCTGGCCGACGGCGACGTCTTCTCGATCGACTTCGGGGCCGTCGTCGACGGGTGGCACGGGGACGCGGCCATCACGGTCGGCATCGGCGAGCTGTCGCCCCAGCGCGCCGAGCTCATCTGGGTCACCGAGGAGGCGCTGTGGGTCGGCATCGCGGCCGCGACGCTGGGTGGACGCGTGGACGACATCAGCGGTGCGATCGAGGACTTCGTCCGCGGGTCCGGACCGTACGGGATCACCGCCGGGGTGACCGGCCACGGCATCGGGTCGTCGATGCACCAGCCGCCCTACGTCCCGAACACCCGGACCGGCCGACGCACCGCCAAGCTGGTGCAGGGCCTGGTGCTCGCCGTCGAGCCCATGATCACCCTCGGCACCGACAACAGCGCGACCCTGGCCGACGACTGGACCATGGTGACCACCGACGGCAGCTGTGCCGCACACTTCGAGCACACCTTCACGCTGACGCCCACGGGAGCCTGGGTGCTCACGGCCGGGGACGGCGGTCGTGAGCGTCTGGAGCAGATGGGCGTGCCGTACGGCGGTCCGCGCTGAGGGACGAGAGCTACGCGTGCTCGCCCAGTTGACAGCCGATCCGGGTCGGTATCGGTACTGAACCGATCCGGTCAGGAGTGCAGCTCCATCGTGCAGCACTTGACGCTGCCACCGGCCTTGAGCAGCTCGGACAGGTCGACCGCGACGGGCCGGTAGCCGCGCCGCCGGAACGCTGCCGCCAGACGCGTCGCCTGCTGGGGGAGGACCACGTGCAGTCCGTCGCTGACCACGTTGAGTCCGAGCCAACCGGCGTCGGCCTCGGTGACCTTCAAGGCGTGCGGGAACAGGTCGTGCAGGGTGCGTCGGCTGTGGGGGCTGAACGCGGCCGGCAGGTAGGCGATGTCGGCGGGCGCATCGCCGGTGCCGTCGTCGAGCACGGCCAGTGCCGTGTCGAGGTGGTAGTAGCGCGGGTCGGTCAGCTCCAGCGAGACGACCGGACGATCGAGCACGGCGGCCGCCTCGATGTGGGCGTCGAGCGACGTGCGAAAGCCGGTGCCGGCCAGCACCATCCTGCTGAGCGTCAGGAAGTCGCCTTCACCCTCGTTGGCGAACTGCGGTTCGATCACCTCGATGCCGAGACTGCGTAGCCGACGAGCGTGAGCGGAGGCCTCGGGTGCTCGTTGCGGGAACGTGAATCGGGCGCCGAGTGCGCGGCGCCCGATCACCAGCGCGCCGTTGGCCGCGAACACCATGTCCGGCAGTCCAGGTTCGGCCGCGAGCAGCTCGACGTGGTGGCCGAGCTGCTGGTAGACGGCCACCAGGTGCTCCCACTGGTCGATCGCGCGTGCCCGGTCGACCGCGACGGTTGGGTCCATCCACGGGTTGATCGCGTACTCGACGGCGAAGTGATCGGGACGGCACATGACATAGGTGCGGCGCCGTGGCGAGCGTTCCACGGCGGTGCGTTCCTGGGCGGCGTGTGTCCGCGTGTCGAGGACGGTCATCGAGTCTCCGGGCAGGGCGAGGTCAGGGGGATCAACGAATCTCATGCTAGAGCGGCCTGATCCGCGAAGACGAAGCAGAAATCTGCACGCACACGCATGAATCATGCGAAGTGAATGGTGCATGCGCGCGATTCCGAGGTAGTCTGCCGACATGGATGCCATTGACCGGCGCATCACCGACGTACTGCTCCAGGACGGCCGGGCCAGCTATGCGGCTCTGGGCGACGAGGTCGGACTCTCGGCGTCGGCGGCCAAGCGGCGGGTCGATCGGTTGGTGGCCGACGGCGTCATCGCTGGATTCACAGCAGTTCTGGACCCCGACGTGCTGGGGTGGACCACCGAGGCCTACGTCGAGGTGCACTGTCGAGGGGCGATTTCACCGATCCAGCTGCGGGAGGCCTTCAGCCGGGTTCCAGAAGTGCACTCGGCCGCGACGGTTTCGGGCGCGGCCGATGCCATGCTGCGCATCGTCGCCAAGGACGTGCGTCACCTGGAGACGGCGTTGGAGCGGGTGCGGGAGGAAACCGAGAACATCGATCGGACCGAGACCTCCATCGTGCTGAGTCGGCTGATCGAGCGCCGAGAGGCGGGTCTTCCGGCCCAGTGAGGCGCTCCTCGGGAGCCGTCGGACCCGATCGAGCGGGTCGGATCGAGGGTCAGAACAGGTCGGTGACCTGGTCGGCCGGCCCGTAGGTGCCGTCGGCTGTTCGCACCACCGAGCTCGCGATCACCCGGCCCTCTGCGATGAAGCCGCGCATGGTGGCCTCGTCGAACGGGCCGTAGTCGACGCCGTCGAACTGGACGTAGTAGGCGGTCGGCGCGGTGATCGTGGGCACCGACTGCCCCGCGGGTGGCGGCGGTGGTGGAACGGGATGGTCGTCAGCTGGTGTCGCCGTGGTGCTGGCCGAGTCGACCGGAACGTCGTAGCCGGGGCTGGTCTCGAACGCGGGAGGTGCGGGGTACGACATGGCGGGATCGCGCCGCCGGCGCGCGAGCAAGGCGATGGCGGCGATGACGCTCACGACGATCGTGCCGTAGGCGAATGCCGCGCCGAACTGGAATCGCAGCGGTGAGTCCAGGCGCTCCGCGAAGCCCTGGCCGTTGTCCGCCAGGGTCAGCATCAGCACCACCTCGGCGGCCACGAACAGTGCCGCCGTCGCCAGCAGCACCACGGCGGTGAACGTGGCGGCGCCGCGATTGCGGGCGAGCACCGTGATCAGCCCGGCCAGCGCGACTACGGCGGCTGCGCCGGCCGCGACGACCGACACGATCAGCCAGATCCGAACGGTACCGCTGGTGGCGTCGATCGAGTCGATGACGTCGTCGGAGATCAGGTCGACGAGGAGGGCCACGCCGTATCCGCCGACGATCAGCGACAGCAGGACACCCAGCCATTGGGTCGGGGACAGACGATCCACCGTTGAGCCTTTCGATCCGAGCAGTTCGGGACCTGACCGATCCTAGACGCACGCGAGGGCGCATCGGTGTCGACGCTGCCGCCGGGGTCGAACGCGGATTTGAGTCTGTGCGGCGATTCCGCCTAGAATGGTGAGTCGGCCCATTGGGGTCGCGCTTCCCCGTCTTCGATCCGTCGCGGATCGCAGCGGTTCAGCGTGTGTCCGGGCCGCAGGGACGACTGTACGCAGTCGTCGCTGGGATGTTGTCGAACGAAGAAGAGGTCATGGCGAAAAAAGAAGGCGTCATCGAGATGGAGGGCTCCGTCGTGGAGGCCTTGCCGAACGCGACCTTCCGTGTCGAGCTGCAGAACGGGCACCGCGTGCTCGCTCACATCAGCGGCAAGATGCGCCAGCACTACATCCGCATCCTCCCCGAGGATCGGGTCGTGGTGGAGCTTTCGCCGTACGACTTGTCCAAGGGACGCATCGTCTACCGATACAAGTGAAAACCGCCCACGTTCAGGACCGGAAAGAACAGACATGAAGGTCAACCCGAGCGTGAAGCCGATCTGTGACAAGTGCAAGGTGATCCGTCGCCACGGCCGCGTCATGGTGATCTGCGAGAACCCCCGGCACAAGCAGCGCCAGGGCTGAACCCAGAAAGCTTCAACGCAACAAGCAGTAGCTGAACGCCTGATCGCTCCCGTCATGACCTCATGACGGGTCACCCCCGGAGCGTAGGCCGGGGCCCGACTCCAGAAGCACGAGATCTTCTGGGAGGCAGTCGGGACGCCTCAGGTGCCACACCTCGCCCAACGGAAGGAACCGCCAGAACATGGCACGCCTCGTCGGAGTCGACCTCCCGCGCGAAAAGCGCGTCGAGATCGCTCTCACCTATATCTTCGGGATCGGCCGCACTCGCGCCGCCGAGACCCTCGCCGCCACCGGGATCAGTCCGGACAAGCGCGTCCACGAGCTGGATGACGCCGACCTGGTCGCCTTGCGCGATCACATCGAGGCGAACTACCAGACCGAGGGCGATCTGCGCCGCGAGGTCACCGCCGACATCCGCCGCAAGATGGAGATCGGCTCCTACCAGGGCCGCCGCCACCGCGCTCACCTGCCGGTCCGTGGCCAGCGCACCAAGACCAACGCGCGTACCCGCAAGGGTCCCAAGCGCACCGTCGCCGGAAAGAAGAAGTGATCTAGATGGCTGCCAAGAGTGCCGGCGCGAAGAAGGTCCGCCGCAAGGAGAAGAAGAACGTCGTTCAGGGCGAAGCCCACATCAAGAGCACGTTCAACAACACGCACGTCACCATCACCGACCCCACCGGCGCCGTCATCGCCTGGGCGTCGGGTGGAACCGTGGGATTCAAGGGTTCGCGCAAGTCGACCCCGTACGCCGCCGGCATGGCAGCTGAGGCTGCAGGCCGTCAGGCGATGGATCACGGCATGAAGAAGATCGACGTCTTCGTCAAGGGTCCGGGCTCGGGCCGCGAGACGGCGATCCGGTCGCTGAGCGGTATCGGCCTCGAGGTCGGCACCATCTCCGACGTGACCCCCAGCCCCCACAACGGCTGCCGCCCGCCGAAGCACCGCAGGCTCTGAGCCGCGACTTCGATCGATCTTTCTTCAGGAGTAGTTGAACCATGGCCCGTTACACCGGACCCCTCACCAAGAAGTCGCGCCGCCTCGGCGTCGACCTCGTCGGCGGCGATTCCGCCTTCGAGAAGCGTCCTTACCCTCCCGGCCAGCACGGCCGTACGCGGGTCAAGGAGTCGGAGTACCGCACCCAGCTGCACGAGAAGCAGAAGGCGCGCTACACCTACGGCATCCTCGAGAAGCAGTTCCGCAAGTACTACGAGCAGGCCCACCGTCGTCCGGGCAAGACCGGCGACAACTTGCTCATCGCGCTGGAGCAGCGTCTGGACAACGTCGTCTACCGCGCCGGGCTGGCGCGCACGCGCCGTCACGCCCGCCAGCTGGTGACCCACGGTCACTTCCTGGTCAACGGCGTCAAGACGAACATTCCGTCGTTCCAGGTCAGCAAGCACGACATCATCGACGTCAAGCCCAAGTCGCTGGAGACCACTCCGTTCATCGTGGCTCGCGAGACCCACGATCCGGACACGGTTCCGGGCTGGATGGACGTGGCGCCCGAGCGCGGCCGCATCCTGATCCATCAGGCGCCCGTGCGCGAGCAGATCGTCGTCCCGATCACCGAACAGCTGATCGTGGAGTTCTACTCCAAGATCTGACCCCGTCATCTGGGAGGACCTGATCCTCCTTCTCACCGCACACCCACCCGGACCTTCATATAGCGGTAGGTCCGAAAGGAAGAAACACCATGCTGATCGCTCAGCGCCCCGTCCTGTCCGAGGAGAGCCTGTCGGAGTTCCGCTCCCGGTTCGTCATCGAGCCGTTGGAGCCCGGATTCGGCTACACGCTCGGCAACTCGCTGCGTCGTACGCTGCTGTCGTCCATCCCGGGCGCGGCAGTCACGTCGATCAAGATCGACGGCGTCCTGCACGAGTTCTCGACGATTCCTGGTATCACCGAGGACGTCACCGAGATCATCTTGAACCTCAAGGAGCTCGTCGTGTCGTCCACGATCGACGAGCCGGTCGTGATGTACCTGACCAAGTCGGGTGCCGGCGCGGCCACCGCTGCTGACATCGACGCTCCTGCCGGTGTCGAGGTGCACAACCCCGAGCTGCACATCGCGACGCTGAGCGACTCGGCCTCGCTGCAGATCGAGCTCGTCGTCGAGCGTGGCCGTGGCTACGTCTCGGCGGTGCAGAACAAGAGCAGCGACTCCGAGATCGGCCGGATCCCGGTCGACTCGATCTACAGCCCCGTGCTGAAGGTCACCTACAAGGTCGAGGCGACCCGTGTCGAGCAGCGGACCGACTTCGACCGGTTGGTCATCGATGTCGAGACCAAGCCGAGCATCCTGCCGCGCGACGCCATCGCGTCGGCCGGATCGACGCTGGTCGAGCTGTTCGGCCTGGCCCGCGAGCTCAACGTCGAGGCCGAGGGCATCGACATCGGCCCGTCGCCGGTCGATGAACAGCTGGCCGCCGACCTGGCGCTGCCGGTTGAGGACCTGAACTTCACGGTTCGTTCGTACAACTGCCTCAAGCGTGAGGGCATCCACACGGTGGGTGAGCTCATCACGCGGTCGGAGCAGGACCTGCTCGACATCCGCAACTTCGGTTCGAAGTCGATCGATGAGGTCAAGGCCAAGCTCGCTGAGATGGGCCTGGGTCTCAAGGACAGCCCGGCCGGGTTCGATCCCGCCGCCGCGCTGGCTGAGTACGACGATGACGACACGAGCTTCACCGAGGACGAGCAGTACTGATCGCCCTCCGATCATTCGATTTCTGGAGACACCATGCCTACCCCTACCAAGGGTCCCCGCCTCGGCGGCAGCCCGTCGCACCAGCGGCTGATCCTGGCCAACCTCGCACAGAGC
>DATMSF010000447.1:0-3490 GCA_035565535.1 Aeromicrobium sp. | reverse complement strand
CCGCTCGATGATCGTGACGTTGGCCTGGCCGCCGCCCTCGCACATCGTCTGCAGCCCGAACCGCCCGCCGGTCCGCTCCAGCTCGTTGAGCAGGGTGGCCATCAGGCGCGTACCCGTCGCACCGATCGGGTGGCCGAGCGCGATGGCCCCGCCGTTGACGTTGACCTTCTCGTGCGGGACGTCGAGCTCCTTCATCCACGCCAGGACCACGGACGCGAACGCCTCGTTGCACTCGAACAGGTCGATGTCGTCGACGCTCATCTGAGCCTTCGCCAAGGCGTGCTTCGTCGCCCCGATGGGACCGGTCAGCATCCACACCGGGTCGTCGGCTCGCACCGACAGGTGATGAACGCGCGCCCGCGGGGTCAGGCCCTGCGCGTCCAGCCCCGCCTCCGACGCGATCAGCATCGCCGTGGCGCCGTCGCTGATCTGCGACGCGACGCCCGCGGTCAGTCGGCCCCCGGGCGTCAGCGTCCTGAGCGCTGCCATCTGCTCCAGCGACGTCTCGCGCGGCGTCTCGTCGACCGCGAAGTCACCCACCGGCACGATCTCGTTGTCGAACCGTCCCTCGGCGATCGCCGCGAACGCCCGCTGGTGTGACGCCAGGGCGAACTGCTCCATCTGCTCGCGGCTGATGTCCCACTTCTCGGCGATCATCTCCGCCGAGCGGAACTGGCTGACCTCCTGGTCGCCGTACCGCGCGGTCCAGCCCGGCGACTCGGCGAACGGCGTGCTGAAACCGTACTGGTCGGCGACCAGCATCGCCGCCGAGATCGGGATGGCGCTCATGTTCTGCAAACCGCCCGCGACCACGAGGTCCTGGGTCCCGGACATGACGCCCTGGGCGGCGAAGTGCACGGCCTGCTGCGACGAACCGCACTGCCGGTCGATCGTCACGCCCGGTACGTGGTCGGGCAGTCCGGCGACGAGCCAGGCGGTGCGGGCGACGTCACCGGCTTGCGAACCGATCGTGTCGCAACAGCCCATGATCACGTCGTCGACGGCACCGGGGTCGATGCCCGTGCGCTCGACGAGTGCCCCGAGCACGTGGCCACCGAGGTCGGCCGAGTGCACGGCGGACAACGATCCACCGCGACGCCCGACGGGAGTGCGGACGGCATCGACGATGTAGGCGGAGGGCAGGTCGGTCATGAGGTGATCCCGTCGAGGAGGATGGTCAGGTACTGGTCGGCCACGTCGGTGTGGGTGAGCTTGCCGCCGGGTCGGTACCACCGCACCGCGACCCAGACGGTGTCACGGATGAAGCGGTACACGAGCTCGACGTCCAGGTCCTTGCGCAGGGCTCCGGCTTCGATGCCCTGCGTCAACAGGGTCAGCCAGAAGTCCCGCGATTGGCGGTTGCGTTCCTGCAGGTAGCCGAACCGGTCGAACTCTGCGGCCAGGTAGTCGGCCTCGTTCTGGAAGATCGCCACCTCGTGCGGGTGCTGATCGATGGCTTCGAAGGACCGGCGCACCCCGGCTTCGAGCTTGGACCGGGCGTCGTCGGTGCCGGCCAGGATCTGCTGGTAGTCACCGAACAGCGTCTCCTGGAACGTCGACAAGATCTCGTCGACCATGGCTTCCTTGGAGTCGAAGTGGTGGTAGAGCGAACCACTCAGGATGCCGGCCGCGTCAGCGATGTCGCGCACCGTGGTGTTCTTGAAGCCCTTGGTGGCGAACAGCTCGGCCGCGATGTCGAGCAGCTCTTCTCGGCGCGTCACCTCAGGCCCGCTGACTCGAGACGGAGACCACTTCGCCGGTCAGGTACGACGTGTACGACGATGCCAGCATGATCATGACGTTGGCGACCTCCCACGGTTCGGCCGACCGACCGAACGCCTCGCGCTGCTTGAGCTCGGCCAGCAGCTCCTCACTGGTGACCTTGGCCAGGAAAGCATGCATCGCCAGCGAGGGAGCCACCGCATTGACCCGGATGCCGTGCGGCGCCAGGTCGAGCGCCGCACACCGAGTCAACGCCATGACGCCGGCCTTGGCCGCGGCGTAGTGGGCTTGCCCCTCCTGAGCGCGCCAGCCGACGACGGAGGCGTTGTTGACGATGACGCCGCGCTTGCCGGCGGCCCGCATCCGGGTTCCCGCGGCGCGGATGCACCGCATCGTGCCGGTCAGGGTGATGTCGAGGACGCGCGACCACTCCTCGTCGGACATCTGGAGGATGTCGGCGGTCCCACCGAGCCCGGCGTTGTTGATCACCACATCGGCACCGCCGTGCCGGTCGGCCAGGTCGAACATCGACTGGACGTGCGACTCGTCGGTGACGTCGACGACCAGGGAGTCGACCCGATCGGCGCCGAACTCGGCCGCCAACGCCTCGCGCGCCTCGGCGAGCCGGCGCTCGTGGGTGTCGCTGATGATCAGCACCTTCGCCGACTCCTCGAGCACACGTCGGGCCACTGCCGCGCCGATCCCCGCGCCGGCCGCGGCCGTCACGACGGCGACCTGGTCGGTCAGCAGCCCGTGGCCCGGCACGTAGGGAGGGGTCGGCTGCTCCGGTCGCACGGTCGTCATGATGCTTCTCCTTGGATGAAGTTCCGGTCGCCGGCGACCAGGGGGTGAATCCGGTGATGACTCATCCGCGCGGCTCTCTGGGGAGTCCGAGCACGCGCTCGGCGATGATGTTGCGCTGGATCTCGTCGCTGCCGCCGTAGATCGTGTCGGCGCGGGAGAACAGGAAGAGTCGTTGCCAGCGGTCGAGCTCGGGTGCGTCGACGGCGAGTCCCGCCCGCCCGACGACCTCCATCGCGAGCTCGCCGAGTCGGCGGTGCCAGCGCGCCCACACCAATTTCGCGACGTTGTCCGCCCCGGGGGTCCGCTCGGTCAGTGAGCGCACCGCGTTGACCCGCATGACCTCGAACTCCGCGCACTGCTGGGCGAGCCGATCGCGCAGTACCGGGTCGTCGAGCGCGCCCGAGCCACGAGCGAGCGCGATCAGGTCACGCAGCTCACGTTCGAAACCGACCTGCTGACCCAGCACCGAGACGCCCCGCTCGAAGCCCAGCAGGGCCATCGCCACGGACCACCCGCCACCGACCTCGCCGACGACCAGGTCGGCGTCCGTGCGGGCACCGGTGAAGAAGACCTCGTTGAACTCCGAGCCACCCGTGATCTGCTCGATCGGTCGAACCTCGACGCCCGGTTGGTCCAGCGGCACGAGCAGGAAGGACAGACCTCGGTGTCGCGACGAACCAGGCTCGGTGCGGGCCAGGACGAAGATCCAGTCGGACTCGACGGCCAGCGACGTCCACACCTTCTGGCCGTCGATGACCCATTGGTCACCGTGGAGCACGGCACGCGTCGTCACAGCCGCGAGGTCGGATCCGGCGCCGGGCTCGGAGTATCCCTGGCACCACAGCTCGTCGACGGCGCGGATGGCGGGCAGGAAGCGTTCCTGCTGCGCGGCGGTGCCGTACTCGATGAGCGTGGGGCCGAGCAGCTGTTCACCGAGGTGGTTGACTGTCGCCGGGGCGTCGGC
>DATMSF010000446.1:0-12939 GCA_035565535.1 Aeromicrobium sp. | reverse complement strand
GGCCAGCCGGTTCGAGGGAGCAGGCCGGAACAGCTTGGCGATCTACGCGCTGCACCCCGCCGCGGTGCTGTTGTACGACCGCCTGCCGTGGCCGGCGAATCCACACAGCTTCCCTCCACCGATCCAGACGGTCGTCGCGATCGTGATCGGTCTTGCCGTTGTCGCCGTCTTCGCGCGGCCGATCTTCGATCGCTCCCTACGGGTGTACTCCAGTCGCACGACCAAGGTGCTGCACGGCATCGTGCGGTAGCGACTTGTCAGTGCTGCCCCTGCAACGCGCTCAGCATGCGTTCGTCGTGCGCGGGAAACACGGTGACACCGTCCTGACCGTGCAACCGCGCCAGCGCGGCGTGATTGGCGGCGATGCGCTTGGCGTCGACGGCCATCACCTTCTCGAACAGCCGAAGCAGTCGGATCGGCGTCAGATGAGCACCCGACGGTGAGACATCGGTGTAGACCGATGCGTCGAACACCGCGTCACCGGCGTGCACCAAGAGTCCGTGATCACTGTCGACCGCCACGGCCGTGTGCCCCCGCGTGTGCCCGGGCATCGGAACCATCGTGATGCCGGGAAGGACCTCGATCCCGGTCAGGCCGTCGCGCCATGCATCGCCTGGGCCCTCGTGGATCTGCCAGCGGACCCCATGGTCGAGCTGGACCGGGCGGTATCGCGCGCGGTCCCGAAGGCTCGGCTTCGGCAACGCGGCAGCGTGTTCTTGCGCCGTCGTGTGGACCCGCGCGCCCGGGAAGTCGGCCAGGCCACCGACGTGGTCCAGGTCCAGGTGAGTCAGCACGATGTCGGTCACGTCGTCGACCGAATGACCCAGCGCCTCGACGGCCCCGGCGGCGGTCGAGCTGTCGTCAGGATCCGGACGCAGGAGCAGGCGCGACGAGCCCAGCCGCGACGGGTCGCGATGATCTGCTCGGCCGAAACCGGTGTCGACCAGCACCAGACCTCGACTGTGCTCGACGACCAGGACGTGCGCGACGAGTCCTGACAGGAACGGCGGATTCATCAGTGCCGCGTTCACGTGATGTACCAACATGCGCCCATGCTGCACCACGAAATGCCGGCGCATCCACCGGCACCGGCATGAGTCCTCCTGACAGCCGGGCGGCTGAAGCACATGGCGGAGCGGGCTCCGCCCGTCCCAGCAGGGCTCCCACCAGCACCAGCACGATCGCAATTTAGATTGCCGAGCTCCTAGCGTAGTTGGCGGAGATGGCGGGATTTGAACCCGCGAGAGGTATCAACCTCAACCCGCTTAGCAGGCGGGCGCACTAGGCCACTATGCGACATCTCCTGGCACCGACGAATCGGTGTCCCAGGAAGGATACCTAGACCGTGAGGCGGACCCCTAATCGGGCGTTCCAGGGGCAGGATTCGCGATCACCAGCGGTGGTTCACACGGTGTGAGAAACTCCAAATATGGCCAACGAGACAGACCCCATCGAAATCTTGGACGCCACCGAATGCTGGCGACTGTTGCGCACGTCGGACATCGCACGACTCGCGGTCAGCGTCTCGGGCCAGCCGGACATCTTCCCCCTCAACTACGTCGTGGACGGCGAGCGTCTGCTCTTCCGCACGGCACAGGGCACCAAGCTGGTCCATGTCCTGGTCAACGAACGAGTCGCCCTCGAGGTCGACGGCATCCACAGCGACGAGGTGTGGAGCGTCGTCGTGAAGGGCACTGCTCGGATCCTGGACGATCAGTCCGAGATCGATGCCGCCGATCGGCTACCGCTGCGTCCGCTCGCGCCGACCCTGAAGTGCGTGTACGTCGAAGTGACGCCGCACGAGCTGACCGGTCGCCGTTTCGTTCCCGGCCCGGAGCCCGAACGGTACTGGCATCCGCTGCCGAGCATCTGACGCCTCTGGTGCCCCTGAGCCTCACTCGTCGGGGTCGAAGCGCCGGTACCCGTTGGCGACGTTGAGCCGGTCGTAGATCTCACGGGCCAGGTCGCGAGCCTGGCCGCCGACCAGGTGGAGCGGGAACACCACGACGCGGTCGTCGCCGCGGTCGAGCAGCAGACGACCGTCGTCGAGCACCGACACGTTGTCGACCGCCGACCAGCTGATCGACACCGGCTTGACGGTCAACGCGCCACCGAGGGTCATGCCCTCGTCGTCCAGACGCGCCACGGGCGGGGGACGGAACCACAACAGTCCCGCACGGACGACCGCCGCGGCGGCCACGACCCACAGCACCAGGATCGCCCACGTCGCGTCGACGATCATGCTGACCGCCAACGCGATCCCGGCGACGAACAGCGTCAGTCCGATGGCCTGCAGGACGAACCGGCGGTTCAGGCGGTACGTCGTCACGAGGCAGCGGTCCTATCGTTCGATGAGCAGAGGGGGCGGGATTCGAACCCGCGACTGACATTTCTGCCAGTGACCGCTTTCAAGGCGGTTCCGTTCGGCCACTCCGGCACCCCTCCTGGGCGCCTCCATCGTAGAGGAGGCACCGGATCGTCGAGGTGGCAGCGCCGCACCCGGCGCTACTGCAGAGGCGCGAAGCGACCGGGCTCGACGCGACGTTCCTCCTCGAACTGGCGCGCAGCCCGCGCCGAGCGCTCGACCATCACCCGCGAGCGCACCACCAGGCCGACGATGCCGCCCAGGACGATCGAGTACAGCGTCGAGAACCCGATGTAGGACGGGAAGGCGCCCGGGGACACCAGGGAGGCGGTCACCGCGGCGGTCCCCACGACCGCGAACACCAGCACCCACCAGCCTTCGCGGCGCCGAGAGCGCATGCTGACGCCGACGATCAGCGCCGGGAAGCCCACGAACACCTCGACCGGTCGTGGGACGCCGCGGATGGTCTCCCGCATCCAGATCGTCAGGTCGGTGATGGCGTTGATCAACGACTGGGAGCCGTGGGTGCGCACGAAGCTGGAGTACAGCAACACGATGAGCAGCAGCGTGGCGATGCCGACGAGGATCAAGAAGCCCTGTTTGCCCAGCCCGTGCAGGCCGGCGCCCAGACTCCACACCAACGCGATCACGATCGCCAAGGACGCGGCCATCAGCACCAGTGCGAACCGTTGGGAGTCGACCTCGACGTTCCAGGCCGCCACACCGATCGCCCCGCTGATCGCCGCCAGCAACGCGATCCCGAACTCGCGCAGCACGGCGACCAGCGACGCCGCCGGGCGGGTGACCATGACGGCCCACACGGCCGACAGCACACCGGTCAGCAGCGCCGCCGATGCCAACAGGCCCTGACGTTCACTGACCAGCGCCGCCACGGCCAGGATCCCGGCGAGCGGGGCCCACAGGCGCATCAGACCGCCGGACCGATGGACCAGTCCCACCGTGAACACGACCAGCAGCAACGCTGCGGACGGTCGGGCGATCCAGTGCGGCACGTCGACCGCGATCACGGCCGTGGACGCGCCGATCGTGCCGACCAACCACAACGTCGTGATGCCGGTCATGACCAGACGAGCGATCTCCGGCGACGCGATCCGCGGCGCGCGGGTCGGGACGTCGTACTCCTCGGGGATCGAGGCGTCGAGCCGGCGTCGTCCGCCTGCCTGTCGTGTCGCCATCATCGGATCCTTCGATTCGCCAGGGACGGGTTGACGTCGCGGGCCGCCGTGACGGTACCAGGTGAGATGTCGGCCGAGATCGTCTCGTCGCCGGACCCCGCCTCCGCGATCACCCGACCCAGCGGATCGACCACCATCGAGTGCCCCGTGTAACGGGCGCCGCCCTGAGCCGCGGCGACCACGTACGCGGTGTTCTCGATCGCGCGGGCGGTGACCAGGGTGTGCCAGTGGTGCAGCTTCTCATCGCCCGCGACCCAGGCCGCCGGCAGCACCAGCACGTCGGCGCCTGCGTCGACCACGATGCGCGCGTGCTCGGGGAACCGCAGGTCGTAGCACGTCATCAACCCCAACCGGACGTCGGCGACGTCGAGCACCACCGGTTGGATCGGGCCCGCAGCGAGCCGGTCGGACTCGCGGTAGCCGAACGAGTCGTACAGGTGGATCTTGCGGTACGAAGCGACGAGCCCGTCCGGGCCGACGGCCACCAGCGTGTTGAACGGCAGTCCACCGTCGACCTGCTCGAACATGCCGGCCACGATCGTGGTGTCCAGGCGGGCGGCGTGTGAGGTCAGCAGGTTCACGAACGGCCCGTCGAGCGGCTCGGCCACTGCCGCGAGATCGTGGTCGACCGACCCGAAGTCGTGCATCGTCGCCTCCGGCAGGACGACCAGATCGGCCGAGCCGGCCTCGATCACGTCCAGACGCTCAGCGACCAGGTCACGGTTGCGCGCCGAGTCGATCGTCGACTCCAGCTGAACCAGGACTGACCGCATGGCGCCATCATCCCAGGTGGGCCGATACCGTGGTGGGATGCGTGCAGTCGTGGTCCCCACCCCCGGAGGTGTCGAAGCTCTCGAGATCGTCGACCGGCCGATCCCCGAGCCCGGTCCCGGCGAAGTGCTGATCAAGGTCACCACCGCCGGGGTCAACCGCGCCGACCTGCTGCAACGACGCGGCTTCTACGATCCGCCGTCCGGTGCGACCGACATCCTCGGGCTGGAGTGCTCCGGCGAGATCGAGGCGGTCGGTCAGGGCGTCACGTCGCTGAAGCCCGGCGCCCACGTGTGCGCGCTGCTCACCGGTGGCGGCTACGCGGAGTACGTGACCGTCCCGGTCGGCCAGGTCGCCACGATCCCGAAGAGCATCACCCTGCACGACTCGGGCGCCCTGATGGAGGTCGTCGCGACCGTGTGGTCGAACGTGTTCATGATGGGCAAGCTGCAGGCCGGCGAGACCCTGCTCCTGCACGGCGGCGGCAGCGGCATCGGCACGATGGGAATCCAGCTGGGCAGCGCTTTCGGGGCGACCGTCGTGACGACTGTCGGGTCCGAGGAGAAGGCCGAGGCGTGTCGCGCCCTGGGTGCCGACGTCGTCATCAACTACCGCGAGCACGACTTCGCCGAACAGATGAAGGCAGCCGGGCTGAAGGCCGACGTCATCCTCGACATCATCGGCGCGAAGTACCTCAGTCAGAACATCGCCGCACTCGGCACCGCCGGCCGGCTCGTCATCATCGGCATGCAGGGCGGGGTCAAGGCCGAGCTCGACATCGGTGCCCTGCTGGCCAAGCGTGCCGCCGTGATGGCCACGTCCCTGCGGGCGCGTCCTGCCGAGGAGAAGGCGGCGATCGTGTCGGCGATGGTCGCCCAGGTGTGGCCGCTGCTGGCCGACGGCACGGTTCGCCCGATCGTGCACCGCACGCTCCCGCTGGACGACGTGCGTGAAGCGCACCAGATCGTCGAGGACTCCTCCCACATCGGCAAGGTGCTGCTCGCCCTCTGAGTGAAGCCGGCTGGCGGCCCTTGGCTAATGTGGACGTCATGTCCGAGACTCCCGACGAATCAGCCGCCAAACCCCAGGTCATCGGACCGGACGGGCACGAGATCGAAACGTCCGACGATGGCACCCCGCTGAACCAGCTGGTGGAGCAGCCGGCGAAGGTCATGCGCATCGGCAGCATGATCCGTCAGCTGCTCGACGAGGTGAAGGCGGCTCCGCTCGACGAGGCCAGTCGGGCCCGCCTGCGCGACATCTACGACACGTCGATCTCCGAGCTCAAGGACGGGCTGGCGCCCGAGCTGATCGAGGAGCTGGAGCGGCTGCACCTGCCGTTCGACGAGGAGTCACCCAGCGACGCCGAGCTGCGCATCGCGCAAGCTCAGCTGGTCGGCTGGCTCGAGGGCCTGTTCCACGGGATCCAGGCCGCGTTGTACGCCCAACAGGTGCAGGCGCAGAGCCAGATCCAGAACATGCGACTGGCCCTGCCGGGGGCACCCGACGGCGCGGCCGGACCGGCCGATGCGGCAAAGTCCGACCAATCGGCTGACTCCGGAGGTATGTACCTCTAACATCTGAGGTGATGCCAACGGGATGGGAGCCCGTCGGCGTCGAGATGTGAACGGGAGAGGGAGCCCATGACCATCCTGGTGAATGACCTCGATCTGCCTCCGTGCGCCAGGGAGCCGGAAGTGTATCGAGACGAGGTGCTGCACAGCGCGCCGCGACGATCGCAGGTGAGCGCGCTGGAGTGGCAGAAGTTCGAGGCGCTGCGCGCGCAGGCGCACCGGCGCTGTGCTGCTTGTCCCGTGCTCGTCGATTGCCTGTACCGGGCGGTCGTCGAGGTGGACGTGTCCGGGTTCGCTGCGTGCACCACCGAGCGCGACCGAGCGCGGATCCGTCGCGAGCTGGGCATCGTGGTCCAGTCACCGGCGCCACAGGCGTTCGGCATGCCGCGCGTCGGCAACGGACCGGTCAGCCACGAGTCGGTGCTCGACATGCGTCAGGCGCACCCCGACGACACCTGTCAGCAGCTGGCCGAGCGGCTGGGTTGCTCGACGTCGACGATCAAACGCCACCTGCGCAGGGCGCGCCAAGGCACGGCCGCCCCGACGATCGCCGAGTCTCGTGCGCCCCAGCCCGCCCCGACCGTGGAGATGGTGCTCGACTGCTTCGACCGGCTGGCCTCCAGCCAGGTCGCGTGACGGCTGACTACAGGTAGCGGCGCAGCTCGGCGACGAGTCCGTCCTCCTCGATCGACCCGGTGACGTCGTCGGCGACGTCCTTGAGCAGGTCCGGCGCCTGCCCCATGGCCACGCCCCGACCGGCCCACTGCAACATCTCGACGTCGTTGTTGCCGTCACCCACGGCCAGGACGTCGGACGCATCGACGCCCAACTTGTCGCACAGCACCTGCAGTCCCGACGCCTTCGAGACGCCCTGCGGGGCGATGTCCAGCCACGCGGTGTACCCGACGTAGTAGTTGGTGTCCTCCAGGCCGAGCTCGTCGGCCAAGGTGTGGAACTCGTTCACGCTGCGCTCGGGCGCGCGAACGATGACGCGGGTGACCGGCTCGGCCACCAGCTCCTCGACGGACTGCACCGTGATGGTGCCGGTGATCTCGCCGGCCGGGAACGGTGCACTGACGCGGTAGCCGACACCGATCTCCTCGACGGCGACCAGCGCGTCGGGAATGCGCTCGACGATCCGCCCCACGGCCTCGGAGGCGTCGAAGGTCACGGCGTTGAGGATCTCCAGCGGCCGGTAGGAGATGACCAGTGCACCGTTGCTGGCGATCGCGTAGCCCTCGAACCCCAGCTTGTCGGCACAGTTCAGCACGCCGGGCACGGCCCGACCCGTGGCGATCACGACCTCCACGCCACTGTCCCGCATGGCGTTGACCGAGGCGTGGACTGCGGGCGACAGCCGGTTGGCGTAGTCGACCACCGTCCCGTCCACGTCGAGCGCGACGAGCCGCGGCCTCCAATCGCTCACAGCGGCTTCAACACCTCACCGAGGTACGGGTGCAGGGCAGCCGGCAGCCGCACCGAGCCGTCGGCCTGCTGCCCGTTCTCGAACAGCGCGACGATCGTGCGGGTCATGGCGCACAGCGTGCCGTTGAGGGTCGCGGCCGGTCGGGTTCCCTCCTCGCCCCTGATCCGGATGTCGAGCCGCCGCGACTGGAACTCGGTGCAGTTCGACGCCGACGACACCTCGCGATAGCGCTCCTGGCTGGGGATCCACGCCTCGCAGTCGAACTTGCGGACCGCCGAGGCGCCCAGGTCGCCGGCCGCGACGTCGATCACCCGGTACGGCAGCTCCAGCGCGTCGAGCCAGTCCCGTTCCCACCGCAGGATCCGCTCGTGCTCGGCGAACGACTCCTCCAGCGTCGTGTAGACGAACATCTCGACCTTGTCGAACCAGTGCACCCGGAAGATTCCGCGAGTGTCCTTGCCGTGGGATCCGGCCTCACGGCGGAAGCACGGACTGTAAGCCGCGTACCGCAGCGGCAGACGGTCCGCCTCGAGGATCTCGTCGCTGTGGTACGCCGCGAGCGCCACCTCCGAGGTGCCCACGAGGTACAGGTCGTCCTTCTCCAGGTAGTAGACGTCGTCGGCTGCCTGCCCGAGAAATCCGGTGCCCTCCATCGCCCGCGGACGCACCAGCGACGGGGGAATCATCGGCGTCAGACCCCATGCGGCGGCCTTGGCCATCGCCAGCTGGGTCAGCGCCAGCTCCAGCTGCGCGCCGACACCGGTCAGGAAGTAGAACCGCGAACCGCTGACCTTGGCTCCCCGCTCGACGTCGATCGCGCCGAGCAGCTGCCCGATCTCCAGGTGGTCGCGCGGCGCGAATCCCTCCGCCGCGAAGTCGCGCGGAGTGCCGACGGTGTCGAGCACCACGAAGTCGTCCTCGCCACCCTCGGGGGCATCCGGCGACGCGATGTTCGGCAGCTGCTTGACCAGCAGGTCGAACGCCTCGTTGGCCTCGCCCTGGCGTGTCTCGGCCTGCTTGACCTGCGCGCTGAGCTCCTTGGTGCGAGCCAGCAGCTCCTGCTTCTCCTCGCCCTGCGCCTTCGGGATCAGTCCGCCGAGCCGCTTCTGCTCGGCACGCACGGCCTCGAATGCGGCGATCGCCGCCCGGCGTGACTCGTCGGCCGCGATCACCTGGTCGACGATGTCGTCGGACGCCCCGCGCCGCCGTTGGGACTCACGGATCCGGTCGGGGTCGTCGCGGAGAATTCGAGGATCGATCACGCACTCAGCCTAACGATCAGCGTTCTATAGGCTGTACCGACCGCATCGCCGAGACCGAGGGAGGGTTGCGTGACGTTCGACCTGCGTCGGGCCAACCCTTCTCGACCCCACGTCCTGCCGATCACGATCGGCTCACTGACGGCGGCTTTCGTGGTCGTCTCCTTGTGGACGACGGTCGGCATCTGGCCGCTTCCGGGCCTCGATCACGCAGTCGCGGACGCCGCGTACGACTTCAGCGCCGATCGACCCGGGCTCGTCGACTTCCTCGACGCCGTTGCCGTCGCGTTCAGCACCGTCGGCTGCGTCGTGGGTCTGCTGGTCATCTTCGCCTTCGCCCTCGGTCGCCGCGAGTGGCGCATCGCCGAGTGGGTCGTCGCGAGCGGCGTACTCGCGCTGGCCGGCAACGCGCTGCTCAAGCTGCTGTTCCGTCGGGATCGGCCCATCGCCGGCTGGTTCGGCGACGATCGTCCCGCACTTCACGAGATCGGCGGGTTCTCCTATCCCAGTGGCCACTCCACAGGCGCTGCGATGTTCTTCACGGTGTGCATCCTGTGCACCGTCGTGCTGACCGGGCGCGGCTGGAGACGCCGCCTGCTGATCACGGTGTTCGCCGTGCTCGGGGTGGGCGTGGGTGCCAGTCGCGTCCTGCTGGGTGTCCACTGGTTCAGCGATGTCGTCGCAGGGTTGATCCTCGGCGCGCTCGTGACGGTGATCGCCTGGACGTTGCTGGTCTCGAACGCTACGTCGGTGCCCCAACAGCTGGCCGCGATCACCGGCACGGGGCGCAAGCGTGCGGCGGTCGTGCTCAACCCGGCCAAGGTCGGTTCGGTCGCGGATTTCAAGGCCCGCGTCCGCACCGTCGCCGCCCATTCGGGCTGGTCCGAACCGCTGTGGTTCGAGACCACCGTCGATGACCCCGGCCACGGCCAGACGGCCGAAGCGCTGGCCGCCGGAGTCGACCTGATCATCGCCGCCGGCGGAGACGGCACCGTCCGGGCGGTCTGCGAGGAGGCCGCCCGCACCGGGGTCGCGATCGGCATCCTGCCGCACGGCACCGGCAACTTGCTGGCCCGCAACCTCGCGATCCCGCTGAACACCCGTGACGCACTCGACGTCGTCTTCGAGGGCCAGGATCGGGCCATCGATCTGGCGTCCTTCTCGACCGATTCCGGGGTCGACACCAGCTTCTTGGTCATGGCCGGGCTCGGCATGGACGCCATGATCATGACCGGCGTCAACGACGACCTCAAGGCCAAGGTCGGGTGGCTGGCCTACTTCGTGTCAGGGGTCAAGGCTGCACGGTTCCCGGCGATGAAGGTGCAGATCTCGGTCGACGACGGCGAGTTCAAGAAGTTTCGGGCCCGCACCGTCGTGGTCGGCAACGTCGGCTTCCTGCAGGGTGGCATCCCGCTGCTGCCCGAGGCGCAGATCGACGACGGCGAGCTCGACGTCGTGGTGATCGCGCCCAAGCGGTTCATCGGCTGGCTGGCCATCGTGGTGCGTGTCATCACCCGCGGCAAGCGCACCAACGAACGACTGGACCGGCTGACCGGACGCAAGGTGGTCATCCGGGCCGAGCACGACGTGCCGATGCAGCTCGACGGCGATCCTGCTGGAGAAGGTCGGGAGATCCGCGCCGAGGTCAACCAAGGCGTCCTGTTGGTGCGGGTCCCCCTCACCCCTCCGTCTGCGTGATCGACAAGTTGGTCACAAGCCCGCGAGCAGCGGGTCGATCCGGTGGTAGCCGCCGTCGCCCATCGTGTCGTACATGCCGTCGCGGTCCTCGGCCGAGAGGTACACCGCCGTGGCTTCGATGCGCGTCCGGTCGCCGCCCAGGTCGGTGAAGGTCAGGCGCTCGAACGACACGTGGCCCGGCATGCCGAGCCACTCGAACGTCCGAAAGCTGCCCGCCTCGGCGGAGGGCTGACCGTGGACGACACCACGGAACTCATACGTGTTGCCCTCGGTGTCCTGGTGCACCAACGTCCAGGTGTCGCCGTGCGCGGTTCCGCCGGTGACCTCGGTGACCTCGAGCTGTTCGGGCCCGATCCACTGCGCAACCAGCTCTGGATCGTGCATGGCCCTGAAGACCTTCTCGGGTCCTGCGGCGAACTCCCGCGTCATCGAGATGGCGTGGTCCCCGACCTTGGCGACGACCGTGCCGTCGCGGTTCTCGGTGGTACTCATGATGAATCTCTCCTCAACAGGTCGTCGAGACGGTCGAAGCTCGCGGACCAGTACTCCCGGTACGTACCCAGCCAGCGGCTCGCCGTCTTCAACGGCTCGGCCTCCAGCCGACTCAGGCGCATGGTCCCCTGCCTGGTCCGAGAGATCAGCCCCGCGTGCTCGAGCACCTTGAGGTGCTTGGACACTGCCGGCTGACTGATCCGGAACAGGCTCGTCAGCTCGTTGACGCTGGCGTCCCCTTCGGCCAGGCGTGCCAGGATGGCGCGCCTGGTGCGATCGGCGAGGGCACCGAACACCACGTCGAGCTGATCGTCATTCATAACCATCACTTTCTATAACTATCAGGTCATAGATAACCATGTGGTGATGAACCCGTCAAGGGCAGTGCGGGGAACCTATTGTCCGGCGTACGCGGTGATCTCGTTCAGGATCTGGGTCTTGACCTCGGCGGGGGCGAACGACGCGTTGACCGCGGCGCGCGCCAGATCGGCCACGCCCGCCTCGTCGAGACCCAGGAGGTCTGCGGCCACCTGGTACTCGCGGTTCAGCGTCGTGCCGAACATCGGTGGATCGTCGGAGTTGATGGTGAACGGAACTCCGGCGGCGGCCAGAAGCGGCAGCGGGTGCTCCTCGAGTGACGGCACCGACCGCGTGCACACGTTCGACGTCGGTGACACCTCGAGCACGATGCCCTCGCGGGCCAACCGCTCCATGAGGGCCGGGTCCTGCGCAGCGGCGATGCCGTGGCCGATGCGCTCGGCGCCGAGATGATCCAGTGCGTCGCGGATCGTCTGCGGACCGGTCGACTCGCCGGCGTGCGGCACCGAGTGCAACCCGGCCGCTCGCGCCGCATCGAAGTGCGGCGTGAACTGGGGTCGCGGGACGCCGATCTCGGGTCCGCCCAGACCGAAGCCCACCAGTCCGTCGGGCTGCAGGCGCAGCGCGACGTCGAGCGTCACGTCGGCGGACGGCACACCTGACTCCCCGGGGATGTCGAAGATCCAGCGCATCTGCAGTCCGAAGTCGGCCTCGGCGCGACGGCGGGCGTCCTCGAGTGCCTCGACGTACGCCTCGGCCGCGACCCCGACCTGCATCGACGTGTAGGGCGTGCACGTCAGCTCGACGTAGCGCACCCGTTGGTCCGCCAGGCCGCGTGCGACGTCGTACGTCAGGGTCCACAGGTCGTCGGGTGTGCGCAACAGGTCCACCGTCGCGAGGTAGACCTCGATGAAGTGGGCGAAGTCGGTGAACGTGAAGAACTCGACTAGGCCCTCGGGGTCGGTCGGCACCGACGTCGTCCCAGCGTGACGTTCGGCCAGCTTGACCACCGTCTCCAACGACGCGGAGCCGACGTGGTGGACGTGCAGCTCGGCCTTCGGTAGGCCCGCGATGAAGTCGCTCAGATCGGTCACACGTCAGAATCTACGCGCTGACGTCGACTCGTGGATCGGCCGAGACGCGAGGTTCGACCTCGACCTGCAACGACACGACGACGACGTCGCGGACGACCAGCTGGACGTGGCTGGTGCCCTCGACCAGATGACCCGCCGTGCCCTCGTCGAGCCACTGCTCGGTACCGTCGGGGCCGACGATCGTGACGCGCGCACCGTTCTCACGCTGTCCGCGGAACACGACGGGTCCGGCTGCGGTCTCGCGCACCACCATCGCGGTGCGACTGACCATCGGGTTGTCGACCACGACCGTCGTCGCGCCATCGCCGTCGCCGGCCGCGCGACCGATGCTCCATCGGGTCCCCGCGTCCAGGGTCAGCGATCCGGTGCGCCCGTCGTCACACGTCCATCGCACCGTGATCATCGGGAGTCCCATCGTCGTCCTGCGCAGATCCCCCGATCTCACCCCCCAGAGTACGGCCAGAGCCCGAATTTTGCGGGGTGTTGCACCACTCGCGGGGGCCGAAGTGGTGCAACACCCCGCAAAATTTGGTCAGTGACCCGGGAGGGGGTCGGTGCCGGGGACGATCGCGGCGATGATGGTGCCGTCGGCTCGGACACGGCCCGCGACGGGCGGCGGAGTTCCCTCGATCCGGGGGCCCTGATCGGCGAGCGGGACCGTCACGACGCCGCCATCAGCGCTGACCTCGACCTCGGTCCCGCGGACATCGAGCGTCGCCGACGTACCGTCCTCGACCACCAGCTCG
>DATMSF010000445.1:0-3470 GCA_035565535.1 Aeromicrobium sp. | reverse complement strand
CCTCCATCACGTTGCGGCAGATGTCGAACGCGCCCGCTCGATGCGCGGAGGACACGGCGCACACCACCGCGACGTCACCCACCGCGAGCGACCCGAGCCGGTGCGTGACGGCGATGCGCACGCCTGCCGCATCGAACCGTTCGACCAGGCGGCGAAGCGCCGAGGGTGCGTCGGGGTGGGCGCTGTACTCCAGCCTCTCGACCGTGCCGCTGGCCTCCGGATCGTGATCGCGAACCGTGCCGACGAAGACTGCTGTGGCGCCCGCACCCGCATCCGCCACAGCGGCCAGGTGCGCGGCGACGTCGAGACTCGACTCGGACAGCTCGGCGAGAGCGATCACGCGTGATCGCCACCGGACAGCTGGGCGATCACGTGGTCGGCGACCTGCAGCACGACCGGGATCCCGTCGCGGACCGCCCCTGGTGATCCAGCCAGGTTCACCACCAGCGCCTGACGACAAATACCGGCCACACCGCGCGACAGCATGGCCTGGGGCAGCTTCTGCACGCCCACGTCTCGAATCTGCTCGGCGATTCCCGGCAGCTGCATCCTCAGCAGCGGCTCCGTGGCCTCGGGGGTCACGTCGCGCGGACCGACTCCAGTGCCACCGGTCGTCACGACGAGGTCGGCGCCTCCCGTCACGGCCGACTCGATGCTGTCGGCGATCGCCGCACGGTCGTCGGACACCGTGACCCGGGTCGCCTGCCAGCCGGCATCTTCAAGCAGATCGGCTCCCACGCGACCCGAGACGTCCTCGCGTGCCCCCGCTGTCACCCGGTCGGAGACCGTGATCACGACCGCGCGGCGCACAACGCTCATGCCGTGAAGTCTAGGCCAGTACGTGGCGCGAGACCTTCCGCGCCCGCCCGTCAGGTCGGTGAGACACAAAGTCGGGATGACAGTGTGCTGGTTCAGGACATAGGAGACACATCTTGAATCGGCCTGGTTTTAGTTCCTATCCGGTTTCCTGTCCGGCGGTCGCCGGGTTGGCTGATTCAAGGGCAGCGTAGTACTCGGTCTCTGCTTCGACCGGTGTGCGCATGCCGAGTTCGCCGTGGAGGCGGGCGTTGTTCCACCACCACACGTATTCGAGGGTGGCGAGCTCGACCTGCTCGACGGTGCGCCATGGTCCTCGCTGGCGGATCAGCTCGGTCTTGTAGAGCCCGTTGACGGCCTCGGCGAGCGCGTTGTCGAAGGAGTCGCCGACGCTGCCGGTCGACGGCTTCGCGCCGAGCTCTGCGATCCGGTCGGTATAGACCAGTGCGAGGTAGTTCGACCCGTGATCAGCGTGGTGCACGAGCCCGTCGAGTCGACCGCCGGCATCCCAGGCGGCCATGTCGAGCGCCTGCAACGGGAGAATGTCCGCCTTCAATGTCGCCGCCACGTTCCAGCCCACGATCCGCCGTGAGAAGACGTCGGTCACGAACGCGACGTAGGCGAACCCCGACCACGTCGCGACATACGTAATGTCGGCGACCCAGAGCCGCCGCGGACCCTGCGCGGTGAACCTGCGCTGGACCAGATCAGCCGGCAGACTGGCGGCCGGGTCACGCCGGGTGGTCTGCATCCGCTTGGAGCGTTTCACCCCGCGAACGCCGGCCAACCGCATCAGCCGCTCGGTCTGGTCACGGCCGACATCCCAGCCCTGGCGACGCATCAGCGCATGCATCTTCCGACGTCCATAGACGCCATAGTTCTCCGCATGCAACCGTGCGACCTCGGGCACCAGCAGGTCGTCCTTGAGCTGCCGTGCTGATGGCGGGCGAGTCTTCGCGGCCCGGTATCCGCGCGAGGTGATGAAGCCACGCACCGCCGGGCGCAGGACCCCGCAGATGAGCTCGACCCCGAACTGATCACGGTGTTCGTCGATGAACCGGATCATCTCGTCGTGGGCCGGTCGAGCTCCTTGGCGAAAAACACGCTCGCAGCCTTCAGGACCTCGTTGGCCTTGCGGAGCTCGGCGACCTCGCGACGAAGCCGCCGGTTCTCCTCGACCACATCAGTCGAGGCGCCCGGGACCCGACCCTGGTCGACCTCGACCCGCCGAGCCCAGGTCCGCAGCGTCTCCGGACTCATCCCCAACAGCCCCGCGACGTGACGCGCGGCCTCGGACTTGCTCTTGTGCTCCGGCAGCGCCTCAGCGAGCATCCGCAACGCCCGCTCACGCATCTCCGGTTCAAACTTCTTCGGCATCGTCATCCCATCCTGAATTAAAGGACGGAACTAAAACCAGGCCGATTCACTTCTCAAACTTCCAAGTGAGCCGGCTGAGATTGAACGGGTCGTGTCTCTCGCGCTGCAAACGCGGAACCAGAAGGCAGCTCTCGAGTTTGACTCGACTTGGTATGAGCGGGCAGAGAAGTTGACGCTTCAGACGGCTTCGGAGATGACATTCGATGCTCCGGTCACGCTGTCGCACGGATCAGATGACTTTGCGCTGGTTCTTCACATGCCGAGTGGGCGTTCAGTCTCGCTGGACGGAGATATCCGCATCATCCCGAACGACTACATCAAGAGGACCGTTGATGTGGAAGTTCGCTGTGGATCGATCATCTACGATCGCCCCGCCGTGCAACGCCTCGCCGCCGATTCCGTCGAGGTGGAGTTGTCGTCAGGACTCTCCTTGACCTTTCGAGATGAGGGCGACAGTAGAACGACGACCGTAGCGTTAAGCGCGGAGCCGATACTGGCCAAGCGGCTCAAGTCGTTCGAGTTTTGCGCAGCGCTCGAGGAATCCGCGACCATCGAAGTAAACGGTAGGCAACTCGCCATCGGCCAGCCGACGGCCGTCGGCCCCAGACTGCTTGCCCACATTGAAATACTCCGGACGCTCGCTGAGCTCTTCAAACATCTAGGTGTACTCGGCAGAGACGTTCATGACAGTCGGCTGATCGGGGGTTGTCCTCCGAGGGCCCAGTGGCGTCGTCGAGTGTTGTAGTGCTCGAGCCAGGGCGCAAGGGCTGCTTCACGCTCGTCGTTGCTGGTGAAGGCTTGCCGGTAGGCCCACTCGATCTGCAGGGTGCGGTTCAGGCGTTCCACTTTCCCGTTCTGCCAGGGGCAGTGTGGCTTGATGAAGATGTGCTCGGCGCCAAGCGCGGCAACGACGTCAGCGACATCGACCGAGCGTTTGTAGCTCCAGTGGTTGTCGGTCATGACTTGACGGATCGAGCCGATGCTGTGGTCCGCGAAGAACGCAGCGGCGCGGGCCAGGAAGCCAGCGCAGGTGGGTCCTCTCTCGTCGCTCAGGACCTCTGAGTAGGCGAACCGGGAGTGGTCATCTATGGCGGAGTGGACGTAGTCGAACCCGACGCGTCGGCGCCACTTCTCGCGGTCGGTCGCGGCGCGGCCACGTGCCCTCCAGCCACCGCCGTCGGGAATTCGTCCGATCTTCTTCACATCCATGTGGACCAGATCGCCAGGCGTGGGTCGTTCGTAACGGACCGCGGTGGTCTTCGACGCGCGGATCACCT
>DATMSF010000444.1:0-1619 GCA_035565535.1 Aeromicrobium sp. | reverse complement strand
TCCACGCGTCCGATCGCCGCGAGCAGGTTCCACGGGAGCTTGCACTCGGGGTCGGCGGAAGCGAGCAGCGTCTCGCCGCGGCGATAGGCGTACAGCGCAGCCGTCGGGATGCCGTTCTGCGACAGGGTGGACACCGCGGTGGCGGTGCCGCTGCGCGGGTCGATGCCGGGCGTCTGCTCGACGCTGGCCGGCTGGTCGAGCGCGACGGCGGGAACGTCGGGGACATCGGCGTCGTCGGTGTCGGAGGCGTTCGCCAACCCGTTGGCGGACAGGGCCGCACCCCACGCAGACACCAACAGAGCCATCGGCACCAGCGCACCGGCTTTCTGCCAACGCGACAACTGGCGAGTCGCCATGGTTCCCTCCCCTGACCTCAATAGATACGCCGTCGTGAACGTGACCCTCACCACGTCGTACCAGGGCTCAACGATACGGTTGACGCCGAGTTACGTCCACCCGGCCTCACCGGGTGAGACGGATCCCGGGACAATGTATGACGTGAGCCACCGGATCAAGTCAGCGGACCTGTTCGCGCGCGCCGTCGACGTCTCGCCCGGCGGTGTGAACTCGCCGGTCCGGGCGTTCCGGGCCGTGGGCGGGGCACCGATCTTCATGGCGTCCGGGCAAGGGGCGTGGCTGACCGATGTCGACGGCAACCGGTACGTCGATCTCGTCGGTTCCTGGGGGCCGATGCTGTTGGGTCACGCGCACCCCGATGTCATCGCTGCGGTCACCGCTGCCGTGGCCGGTGGGACGTCGTTCGGCACGCCGAGTCCGCCCGAGGTGGCGTTGGCCGAGGAGATCGTGGCGCGCACGCCGGCCGAACAGGTGCGCCTGGTGTCGTCGGGGACCGAGGCGACGATGTCGGCCATCCGGTTGGCCCGCGGATTCACCGGTCGCGATCTGGTCGTGAAGTTCTCCGGCTGCTATCACGGTCACGTCGACTCGTTGCTCGCCGAGGCGGGGTCGGGCGTCGTGACGTTGGGCATTCCCGGCACCCCGGGTGTGCCCGAGCACGTCACGGCGGACACGATCGTGCTGCCGTACAACGACCGGGACGCCGTCGGAACCGCATTCGCCGAGCTCGGCGACCGCATCGCGTGCGTCATCACGGAGGCGGCACCGGGCAACATGGGCGTGGTCCCACCGCTGCCGGGCTTCAACCAGTTCCTTGCCCGGACGTGCACGGCACACGGCGCGCTGTTGATCAGCGACGAGGTCATGACGGGCTTCCGCGTGACCCGATCCGGACACTGGGGGCTGGACGGCGCAGTCGAGGGGTGGCAGCCCGACCTGCTGACGTTCGGCAAGGTCATGGGCGGCGGGTTCCCGGCAGCTGCCTTCGGTGGCCGCGCCGACGTGATGCAGCAGCTGGCCCCCGCCGGCCCGGTCTACCAGGCCGGGACGTTGTCGGGGAACCCGATCGCGACGACGGCCGGGCTCGCGACGCTGCAGGCGGCCGACCAGGCGGCGTACGAGCGGATCGACGCCGCTTCGACCAGGCTGCAGGCCATGGTGGGCGAGGCGCTCGACGACGCGGGTGTCGAGCACCGCATCCAGGCGGCCGGTTCGATGTTCAGCGTGTTCTGGGGCAGCTGCGATCCGGTCGTCGACTTCGC
>DATMSF010000443.1:0-4887 GCA_035565535.1 Aeromicrobium sp. | reverse complement strand
CTGAGCGCCCAGCTCATGGAAGGTGTCCGGCCCGACCTCGTACGCAGCACCATTGGCGCAGTCCAGCACGACCTTCAGTCCGTCGAGGCGATGCGGCACGGTCTCGACCAGGTGCGCGACGTAGGCGGCGACTCCCGAGTGGCTGTCGCCGACGCGACCGACGTCGGCACCGATCGGCCGTTCCCACGGTTCTTGGAGTCGCTGCTCGATCTGGTCCTCGAGCTCGTCGTCGAGCTTGAGCCCGCCGCGGGCCAGGAACTTGATGCCGTTGTCGGGCATCGCGTTGTGGCTGGCCGAGATCATGACGCCCAGATCTGCATCGAGCGCGGCGGTCAGGTACGCCGCCCCTGGAGTCGGCACCACACCGAGCCGATGGACGTCGACTCCGGCCGAGGCGAGCCCGGCGACGACGGCGGCTTCGAGGAACTCACCCGAGGCGCGCGGATCCCGCGCCACCACAGCGGTGGGACGGCGATCGGCGAACGCACCGACCTCGCCCAGGACGTGGGCGGCAGCGACCGAGAGATCGACCGCCAGCTCGGCGGTCAGGTCCCGGTTCGCCAGTCCACGAACCCCATCGGTGCCGAAGATTCGGCCGCCCATGTGAGGATCAGCGCTTGCTGTACTGCGGAGCCTTGCGGGCCTTCTTCAGTCCGGCCTTCTTGCGCTCCTTGATCCGCGCGTCGCGGGTCAGCAGGCCGGCCTTCTTCAGGACCGGGCGGTTGACCTCTTCGTCGATGCCGTTCAACGCACGGGCCACACCCAGGCGCAGGGCGCCGGCCTGACCGGTCATGCCACCGCCGGTGACCCGGGCGATGACGTCGTACTGGTCGACCACGCCGAGGGCAGCCAGGCCCTCCTTGGCGATCTGCTGGTGCAGCTTGTTGGGCAGGTACTCCTCCAACGGCTTGCCGTTGACGGTCCAGGCACCCGTGCCCGGGACCAGGCGAACGCGCGCGATGGCCTCCTTGCGGCGGCCGGTGGCGCCGCCGGGGGCGATGACGGACGGCTTGTCGGTAACAGCGGTGGTACCGGCGCTCTCCGACGTGTAGGCGACGCCCTCGTCGTTCGTCGTGTACTCGACTTCTTCGGTGGTCTCAGGCACGAAAGGATTCCTTACTGGGAGATCTGCTTGATCTCGAACGGCTGGGGCTGCTGGGCGGCGTGCGGGTGCTCGGGGCCGGCGTAGACCTTGAGCTTGGTGATCAGCTGGTCGCCCAGGCGGTTCTTCGGCAGCATGCCGCGAACCGACTTCTCGATGGCCTTGCGGGCATCCTTCTCGAGCAGATCGCCGTAGGCGATCGACTTCAGACCACCCGGGTAGCCGCTGTGGCTGTAGGCCATCTTGTCGGTGCGCTTGTTGCCCGACAGCGCGACCTTCGCGGCGTTGACGACGACGACGAAGTCGCCACCGTCCACGTGCGGGGCGAAGGTGGGCTTGTGCTTGCCGCGCAGGAGGGTCGCGACCTCGACTGCGAGACGACCCAGGACAACATCCTCGGCGTCGATGACGTGCCACTGACGGTTGAGGTCAGCTGGCTTCGGGCTGAACGTGCGCACGGCAAGAACCTTCTGTTCTCGATGGACTAGGTACATCTAGCTGGTCGACTGGTGGCCCCCACAACAGGCGGCCACCAGTGGGCCGCTCCCATGGCGGGACCGACACACAAGAGTAACCGGCCCGACCACACCTGGTCAAAACGGGGCGGGCACCTGGTCGAAACCGGTCCAACGGCCATCGGCCACGAGATCGAGCGGCACCGGTGGCGGGTGCGCACCGGAAGTGGGCGCCATCGGCTCCGGTGTGCGGGCTGAACAACCGCCAGAAAGGTTGTCGCAGGTCAGCGACGTGTCGCTGTCCGCGGTGCGGACCCGCCCTGTCACCGTCACGTGTCGCCGACTACGTTGAAGGTTGGCCCCACAACCCCGGCGGCCGCACCGAACGGCACAGGAGATCCACGTGACCGATAACCAGACGTTGACCGTGCGGGACAACCGCACCGGCGAAGAGTACGAGCTCGAGATCGTCGACGGCACCGTGCGTGCCTCCGATTTCGCGAGAATCGGCCGGACCGAGGACGAGCCCGGAATCGCCGTGTACGACCCCGGTTTCACCAACACGGCCTCGACCCGCAGCGCCGTCACCTTCATCGACGGCGACAAGGGCATCTTGGAGTACCGGGGCTACCCGATCGAGCAGCTGGCGGAGAAGTCGACGTTCCTCGAGGTCGCATACCTGCTGATCGAGGGCGAGCTGCCCACCAAGGACCAGTACGACGCCTGGGTGCACGAGATCACGTTCCACACGTTCGTGCACGAGAACGTCAAGCGGTTGATGCAGGGCTTCCGCTACGACGCACACCCGATGGGCATGCTGATGTCGAGCGTCGGCGCGCTGTCGACGTTCTACCCCGAAGCGGCCAACATCCAGGACAAGCAGCTGCGCCACGACCAGATGGTTCGGCTGATCGCGAAGATGCCGACGCTGGGCGCCTGGTCCTTCCGTCACGCCCAGGGCAAGCCGTACGTGTACCCCGACAACGAGCTGTCGTACACCGAGAACTTCTTGTCGATGCTGTTCAAGATGAGTGAGCCGCGCTACGAGCCCGACCCGCGGATCGCCAAGGCGCTCGACACCTTGTTCATGCTGCACGCCGATCACGAGCAGAACTGCTCGGCCAACGCGGTCCGGTCGGTCGGCTCCAGCCAGGTCGACCCGTACTCGGCCATCAGCGCCGGCATCGCCGCGCTGTACGGACCGCTGCACGGTGGCGCGAACGAGGCCGTGCTGCGGATGCTGCGGCGCATCGGCACCAAGGACAAGATCCCGGCGTTCATCGAGGGCGTCAAGGCCGGCGAAGAACGCTTGATGGGCTTCGGTCACCGCGTCTACAAGAACTACGACCCGCGGGCCAAGATCATCAAGAAGGCCTGCGACGACGTCTTCGAGGTCACCGGAGTCAACCCGTTGCTGGAGATCGCGCAGGAGCTGGAGAAGATCGCGCTGGAGGACGAGTACTTCGTCTCGCGCAAGCTCTACCCCAACGTGGACTTCTACTCCGGTCTGATCTACGAGGCGTTGCAGTTCCCGCCCGAGATGTTCACGGTGTTGTTCGCGATCGGCCGCACGCCGGGCTGGCTGGCCCAGTGGAACGAGCTGGTCGACGACAAGGAACAGAAGATCGCCCGTCCCAAGCAGATCTACACCGGTGACCGCACGTTGGAGTTCATCCCGCGCGAGCAGCGCTGGGCCTGACGACCGACAGGTCTGCCGCCTGCTGATCGACGTGAGCAAGGCGTCGCTCAGCCGAAGGAGGCGACGGTCTCCGTCCAGCGGCGGGGCTCGCGCACGGTGTCGACGAGCTCGCACTCGATGAGCCACTGGTCCAGCCAGGCCCGGCTTCGGACGGTCCACCGCGGATCGGCCGGTGGTTGAACCTCCGGTGCGGTGCCGTCACCGACGACCATCAGCCGCTGCCTGCCGTCCTGGGTGAACCAGCCCACCGTCAGGTGCTCACCCACCGCGGTCGCCGTGACGAGATCGATCAGCACCCGACCCACGAGCTGGGCCGCTTCGGCATCGGGCGCGTCCTGTCCGTCCGTCCGGATCGTCACCGTGACCGACTGCTGTCGCGCGGTACCGAGTGCCCGCGCGAACCACGGGTTGAGCAACACCTGGTCGGCACTGAGCATGATGGTCTGGCGCAGGTGGTGCTCTTGTTCCGCGCAGGCGCGGCGGACGTCTGGATCGTCCGGTGCCAACCGCCCGGTGGCGACGTCGTCGAGCAGCTCCAGGATCTCCGGCAGAGCCGCGGCCGTCCATCGTTCGCGGCCGCGCATCATCATGTCGCGCACGAGCGTGGCGTTGCGGAGGCCGGCGGTCTGTCGCCGTCGTCGTTCGGCCTCTCGGACGAGGTCGTCGACCGTTCGAGTGACGATGATCCAGGCGACGACCATGGCGACCTGCCCCATCGCGCCGATGATCAGCACGCCGGCGAGGTCGCGGCCGTGGTCGAGGGTCCGGAAGGCGATGACCGTGACGGTGCCGAGTGCCACGAGTCCGCCGTACACGGGCGCTGGCCGCGGTGACAAGGCGACGAGCCCGACGAACAGTGTCGAGATGGGGAAGATCAGTCACTGCTCGGCCCGGATCGGATCACCGGCCAGTGGCGCCAGTCGCAACCAGTAGACCGCCGGGATCGCGGCGACGACCACCCAGGCCACCGGAAGGGACAGCCGGCCGTCGTGTCGGGAGTCGAACCACACCAGGACCCCTGTCACGGCGATCAGCAAGGTGCCCACGTGCACCGTGGTCGGCAGGTCGGCGAAGGCCAGGTCCATCACCACGGTCGCGATCGTGAACATCGCCCACCAGGTGATGGACATCACGCGCTTGACCGACCCGATTGACACCTGCGGGTCGTCGGCCGTCGCATCCTCGGACTGCGTCGATTGCAG
The DNA here is from genome assembly GCA_035565535.1 of Aeromicrobium sp. Classification (GTDB taxonomy): domain Bacteria; phylum Actinomycetota; class Actinomycetes; order Propionibacteriales; family Nocardioidaceae; genus Aeromicrobium. The sequence continues at coordinate 429 of DATMSF010000443.1, read as the reverse complement.
TGGTCCCGACACCGTTGCCGAGCAGCCGGAAGCGGGACGACTCACGATCGAGACCTGCCAGTGCGCCTGCTCCGCCGGCGCCAGGACCGAGCGGTCCAGACCGCGGCCTGCCGGGCGATCGGCCGGGTCGAAGCCCACGCCGTCGTCCCGGACCGCGACGACCAGCCCCTGCGAGGTCTCGGTCACGTCGAGCTCGATCCTGCTTCCACCGGAGTGCTTGTCGGCATTAGTAACCAGCTCTCGGACGATGCCGACCAGCGCTGCCACGCGTCGACCGTCCATCTGCTCGGCCAGCAGCGACAGCGCGTCGTCGTCCAAGCCCGTGCGGATCACGGGAATGCGCAACGCCGAGACGTGATCGAATCTGAGCTCTTCGGTCCGGACGGCACCTTCGAGCACCGAGCGGGCGGCCACCACGTCCCTGGCGCA
>DATMSF010000442.1:0-4017 GCA_035565535.1 Aeromicrobium sp. | reverse complement strand
CGGGGGCGTTGGATCGGCTTCGTGCTGGTCTGGTTGGCGCTCGTCGTCTTCACGATCGACGGACTGGTGAACCGGCGCCGCGCCCTCCGGCGAGCCGGCGAGACCGCACCGGCCGCCTGACTCCTTGGGGGCTGACGGACGCCGGACGACCGATTCCTCACCTGTGACTGAGCCAGTATCCAGGCACCTGCGTCCGGGTGGATCCACGTAGCCACCTCGACAGCCGAGCGGAGGTCCTGGAGCAGATCCCGCCGATGGACAGGCTCGTGGTGCGCCACCCTGTTTCGGACGTACAACACACTGGCGAGACGGCGTTCCACCTCTGCTCGTCGTTGCCGAACGTCTTCGTGGCCAAAGGGGAACGCGAACTGCAACGACGGGACCCACAGGCTGGTGTGATAGCGCCGTGCTACCAGGTAGCGCCAGAACCCGAACGTCAACTCCGAAACAACGCTGCCGTGCGATGCAGGCAGCCCCGTCCGACGGACCACACGGACACGCGCTGCCGCAAGATCGTCTTGGCCACGCCGGTCGACCGGAACCGTGAAGAACCATGGCTGGCCGTGGCGGCGCTCGGACCACTGGTGCAACTGGTGGTCCGAGCGCATTACGAACGATCACTTCAACCATGCCGACCACGTGGAACACGTTCGCTGATGCCACGGCGTTCCACTCGTACAACTGCATTGCCGGACCCAACTGGCCGCACATTGCGTCCTGATAGGGCTTGAAGCGATCAGTCGACAGGAGCGCCCGAACAGTTGACTCGTCCCAGTTTCGGTTGCACTGACCCGCATTTGACATCGCCGCAATCCCCCGTACTGTTGTCATCGAAGACCCCGGAACGATCCCTGGCCACGGCCACATCGCCGGGGTTTCGCCTTGTGGCGCCCCTGGAGCATGACTCTGTCAGAGCGGTCGGACGGTGCGCCGCATCTGCGAAACCCCGGGCAGGGGTCGTCAGCCGAGTCGGGTAACGACGACGTCGCAGACGTCGTCGAGCGCGCGGCGGGCCGGGGTGTCGGGCAGCTGAGCGAGCACGGCGCGCGCGGCGTCGGCCTCGGCCTGGACGTAGGCCCGCGCTTCCTCCATCGCCGGGTGCACACGCAGCAGCGCGAGCGCTTCGTCGACCTCGGCGTCGTCGTGCAACGGACGTGACAGCAGGTCGAGCAGGCGGGCGTCGGCCGGATCGGTCGATCGCTGTGCGATCAGCGTCGGCAGCGTGGGGACGCCCTCGCGCAGATCGGTGCCCGGGGTCTTGCCCGACTCGTCGGTCCGGCTGGCGATGTCGATGATGTCGTCGGCGAGCTGGAACGCCGAGCCGATGCGCTCGCCGAACTCGGTCAGCGCCTGCTCGATCTCGGTCGGGGCGCCGGCCATCTTGGCTCCGAACCGGGCGGCCGTCGCGATCAGCGAGCCGGTCTTGTCGGCCACGACGTCCAGGTAGTGCTCGAGCCGGTCGTCGCCGTCGTGCGGGCCGACGGTCTCGCGGATCTGTCCCCGCACCAGGCGTCCGAAGGTCTGCGCCTGGATGCGCACCATCTCCGGCCCCAGGTGCGAGACCAGCTCGGAGACCTGCGCGAACAGGTAGTCGCCGACCAGCACGGCCAGCGCGTTGTCCCAGCGAGCGTTGGCGCTGGGAGCCCCGCGACGCTTGTCGGCCTCGTCCATCACGTCGTCGTGGTACAGCGTGGCGAGGTGGGTCAGCTCGACGATGACCGCCGACTGCACCACCTCGGGGCGCGCCGGATCGCCGAAGTCGGCCGCCAACATCGCCAGCAGCGGACGGAACCGCTTGCCGCCGGCGTTCAACAGGTGCGTCGCCGCCTCGCTGATGTACGCCTCGGGCGCCTGGCACGCGGCGAGCAGTTGCTCCTCGACCAGCTGCACCCCGGCCGCGACCTGCTGCTCCAGCCCCGGATCGTCGAACCGAACGCCGAGTCCAACACTCATGAAGGGCTCCAGTTCCGGTCGGTGTTCTGCGGGTGTCAGCGCACGAGTGCGCCGGCGTGCTGCGCCAGGTCGATCAGCGGACCGGGCACGATGCCCAGGCCCAGCGTCGCAACTGCTGCCACAGCAATGACCACCGTAGTCAACCGTCCGGTGACCACGACGCTCGGCCCGCTGTCCTCGACCGGATCGGTGAAGAACATCAGCACGATGACCCGGATGTAGAAGTACGCCGCGACGGCACTCATCACCACGCCGATGACGACCAGCGGCCAGAAACCACCGGCCCAGGCCGCCGTGAAGACCGCCCACTTGCCGATGAACCCGGCCGTCAGCGGGATGCCAGCGAACGACAGCATGAACAACGCGAACGTGCCGGCCAGCAGCGGCGACGTGCGGCCCAGACCCGCCCACCTCGACAGGTGGGTGGCCTCGCCACCGGCGTCGCGCACCAGCATCACGACGGCGAAGGCGCCGATCGAGCTGATGCCGTAGATCACCAGGTAGATCAAGATGCTGGAGACCGACGTGATGTGGTCGGCATCGGCCGGACCCTCGTAGACGCCGACGAAGCCGACCAGGATGAAGCCGGCGTGGGCGATGGCCGAGTAGGCCAGCATGCGCTTGGCGTCGGTCTGGGCGACCGCGACGATCGACCCGAGGAACATCGTGACGATGGCGATGATCCAGAAGATCGGACGCCAGTCCCACGACGAGCCGCCGAACGCCACGAAGAAGACGCGTACCAGCGCGATGAACGCGGCCGCCTTGGTGCCCGCGGCCATGAAGGCCGTCACCGGCGTGGGTGCGCCTTGGTAGACGTCGGGCGTCCAGGTGTGGAACGGCACGGCGCTGACCTTGAACAGCAGACCCACGGCGAGCAACGCGATCGAGGCCAGCAGCATGTTCTCCGAGCCCGTGCGACTGCCGACGGCGGTCGCGATGTCGGACAGCCGGAAGCTGCCGGCGTACCCGTAGGCCAGCGCGGCGCCGTACAGGAAGAACACCGAGCTGAACGCGCCGAGCAGGAAGTACTTGAGGGCCGCCTCCTGGCTGAGCAGCCGACGACGGCGGGCGATGCCACACATCAGGTACAGCGGCAGGCTCAGCACCTCGAGCGCGACGAACATCGTCAACAGGTCGTTCGAGACCGCGAACACCATCATGCCCAGGAGCGCGAACATCGCGAGCGGGAACACCTCGGAGTGCTCCAGTCGCGCCTGGGTCGCTTCGGCCTCGGACTTCGATCCGGGGGCGTCGGCGGCCCGGCCCGTGAAAGAGCTGAGCCCGCCGTCGAGCTGACGCTCGGCGAACAGCAGGACGCTCAGCACCCCGAAGACCAGCAGCATGCCCCACGTGAAGACACCCGGGCCGTCGAGCGACAGGGCGCCCTCGCCGCCGACCTGGCCTCGGGCCACGCGGTCGACGTCGACGAGGTCGAGGTCGGTGTAGACAAACACGGTGTCGACCAGCGCGGCGACGGTCGTCACGAGGGCCAGCACCACCTGGATCGCGAACCGGCGCGACCGCGGCGCCACGGCTTCGACCACGACGCCGAGCACGGCGCCACCGGCGACGATGAACAGCGGCGCGAGCAGCGCGTACTCCAGCTCCGGTGCGGGGATGTCGGGGAGGTCGGCGAACGGCAGGGAGAGCATCAGTGACCTCCTTCCTCAGCGTCGGACTGTTGCGTAGCGGGTACCTGGATCTGGGTCGGCGTCCGCGGCTCGGGGTCGCCCACGCCGACGTGGCTGGCGACCGCGTCGACCGCGGGGTTGATGACGTTGAGCAGCGGTTGCGGGAAGAAGCCCAGCCCGACGATCAGCACCACCATCGGGGCCAGCGCGATCTTCTCGCGGGTCACCAGGTCGGTCACGCCTCGCGCGTCGTCGGACAGCGGCCCGGTCATGGTGCGCTGGTACATGATCAGGATGTACATCGCGGCCAGCACGATCGCGATGGTCGCGATCGCCGCCAACGGGATCGAGCGGGTGTACGTGCCGGCCAGCACCATGAACTCGGAGACGAACGGCGCCAGCCCCGGCAGCGACAGGCTCGACAAGCCCG
>DATMSF010000441.1:0-2812 GCA_035565535.1 Aeromicrobium sp. | reverse complement strand
CGAGCTGTTCTCCAGACTCAGCGCCGAGGAGGCCGACCGCCTCAACGACGCCCTTCAGCCGCTCATCGCGGCTGTCGACCGCACCATCGAACAGGAGACCCCTGCATGACCGACGTGACCTCTACGTCAGGAGCGGTCGAGGACAACGACAAGATCACCAAGGACATCCTCCTGGTGGCCGGCGTCGTGGTGCTCGGCTCCATCATGTCGATCCTCGACATCACGGTCGTGAACGTCGCACTGCCGACGTTCCAGGCCGACTTCGGGGTGGACGCGTACTCGACCGTGGCGTGGACCGTCACGGGGTACACCTTGGCCCTCGCCGCCATCATTCCCGTGACCGGTTGGGCCGCCGACCGCTACGGGACCAAACGCCTCTACCTCGTGGCGATCGGTCTGTTCACACTCGGCTCGGTGTTGTGCGCCACCGCGTGGAACATCGAGTCGTTGATCGCCTTCCGCGTCCTGCAGGGCCTCGGCGGCGGCATGCTGATGCCGCTGGGCATGACGATCATGACGAGGGCGGCCGGCCCGCACCGGATGGGCCGACTGATGGCGATCCTGGGCGTCCCGATGCTGCTCGGTCCGATCATGGGCCCGATCCTCGGCGGCTGGCTGATCGAGATCGCGTCGTGGCACTGGGTGTTCCTGATCAACCTGCCGCTCGGCATCATCGCGATCATCTACGGACTCAAGGTGCTGCCGTCCGATGCGCCAGAGCCCAGCGAGTCGTTCGACTTCATCGGCATGTTGCTGATGTCGCCGGGCTTGGCGCTGTTCCTGTACGGCGTCTCGTCGATCCCGGAGACCGGCACGGTCGCCGCGTCCAAGGTCCTCGTCCCCGGAATCGTCGGTTTGCTGCTGATCGTCGCCTTCGTCTTCTACTCGTTCCGACCCAAGCACCCTCTGCTGGACCTGCGACTGTTCAAGAACCGGAACCTGACGGTGGCCACGATCGTGATGTTCCTGTTCGCCGGCGCATTCTTCGGCGCACTGCTGCTGGTGCCGACCTACTACCAGCAGGTTCGCGGAGCCTCGGTGCTCGAAGCCGGCCTGCTGGTCGCGCCGCAGGGCCTGGGGGCGATGCTGACCATGCCGATCGCCGGAGCGTTGGCCGACAAGCTGCCGGTGGGCCGGATCGTGCCGTTCGGCTTCCTGGGCATCCTGCTCGGCATGTTCGGACTCGCCCAGAGCTCGGGGCCCGAGACCCCGTACTGGCAGCTGATCGTGTGGCTGTTCGTGCTGGGCCTGGGCATGGGAGCGACCATGATGCCGATCTTCACGTCGGCCCTCAAGACGCTCAAGGAGCACGACGTGGCGCGCGGATCGACGCTGATCAACGTGATCCAGCAGGTCGCAAGCTCGGCCGGTGTCGCCGTCATGTCGGTCGTCCTGACGAACCACCTGAAGGCCTCCGATGCGGCCTCGGCGTACGCGGCGATCGGCGAGTCGACGCTGAAGGGTGTTGCGGCTCCCGAGTGGGCCACGAAGGTCGCCGATGCCCTCGGTGCCGCCTTCGAGTCGACAGCGCTGGCCGACATGGCCTCGTCGTTCTCCTCGACGTACTGGGTGGCGTTCGCGATCATCGCGTTCACGCTGATCCCGGTCGCGATGCTGCCGCGCAAGCGCGAGGAGTCGCATCTGCTCGACGACGAGGACGGTCCCAAGGCCCCCGTCATGATGCACTGACAGGCGGGCGATGGGGAGCAGTCCCCGTCTCCACCGAAATCGGACCTCTCGGGCCTGAGTCGATGGCAGGATGCATGAGCGCGCACGCGCAGCACGCAACTGCCTGACCAGGAGGCTCGATGTCAGATTCCCACGACCCACACGTCCCGGCCGGCTGGTACCCCGACGGTTCCGGTGGCGAACGGTGGTGGGACGGGACGCGATGGACCGATGACGTGCGGCCCGCGGTCGCTCCGCCACCGCCTGGAGGCGAGCTCCCCGGACCGCAGTCCCCGGGCGGGGCCAACACGCGTCTCATGGCTGTCGTCGTGGGCGTCTCGACTTTCGCTGTCCTGGCTCTGGTGCTGGTCGTCGTCCTGGCCAAGACCGTCGGGGGTGGCGGGCCGGGCGCGGTCGTCAAGGAGTACCTCACCTCGACGGGGTCGGACCTGATCAAGCGCTGCGAGCTGCTCAGCGAAGGCGTGCAACGCGACATGTTCGAGGTCTACACGTCCGAGGACTACCTGGTGGAGGACTGCCAGGACTGGGCCTACACGGTCGAGGAAGGGATCGACGACGAGGGGTACTGGATCGGAGATTGCGACATGAACGCGCAGCTGGAGTCGGATCTGCGGTACGAGGTGACGATCCATGACGTCGAGGAACAGCACTCCGAGGCACTGGTGAGCTACGAGAGCTCGATCCGTTTCGTCGGAGACCTGTACGAGTACCGTGATTGTGACGAGTTCGTGGTCGACGACTACGAGTGGTCGGGGTACGACCAGGCGTTGGTGTGCAAGGAGTACGGCGAGTGGAAGATTCGCACGGAGCGCTACACCGGCGACGAGCGATGCTACGAGTACTCGACAGACGGCTACTTCAGCGGGGCTGACGACTGAGGTTCGGAGCGGGCCACCTTGTGCTGGGCGGCCTGCGCGAGAGGCTTGATGACCATCAGATCGATGTTCACGTGGTGGGGACGAGTGGCGATCCAGCCGATCGCGTCGGCGACGTCCTCGGCGACGAGCGGCCGGTCGACTCCGGCGTAGACGGCGTCCGCACGTTCTCGATCACCGCCGAACCGGACGAGCGAGAACTCCTCGGTGTGCACCATCCCGGGTGCGATCTCGGTGACGCGGACCGG
>DATMSF010000440.1:0-9852 GCA_035565535.1 Aeromicrobium sp. | reverse complement strand
CCCTTGAAGATCTGCACGCGCGAGCGGGAGCCCTCGATGACCTTGACGTGGACGTCGAGCGTGTCACCGGCCCGGAACTGCGGGATATCGGTGCGCAACGACTGGGCGGCTACCTGATCGATCAGGTTGGTCATGATGACTCCTCGCTGGTGCCACAGGTCACCGACGGATGATGGGGATGGTTCGACGTTCGTCCGGGCGCACGCCGACGTCGCCCCTGTGGCAGAGACGTCTTGCGCCGAGGATCCATTCTGCCACAGCCGGTGCGCGGGCCTGAAATCGGACGACCGCGAAGACGCGCCCACACCGGGCGTACCGGTGCGGGCGCGTCGTCCTGGGGTGACGGGGGTGCCGTCAGTCGATCGCGTATCCCTCGCTGCCGTGCAGCACCGAGTCGATCCCGGCGATCTCGTCCTCCTCGGTGACGCGGAAGCCGATCGTCTTCTCGATCGCCGTGGCGATGACGTAGGCGACGACGAACGAGAACGCGATCACGGTCAGCGACGACAGCACCTGGGCGCCCAGCAGCTCCAGGTTGCCGCCGAAGACCAGGCTGCCTCCGGTCAGCGACTCGGCGCCGAAGATGCCGACGTAGACGCAGCCGACGAAACCGGCGACCAGGTGGATGCCGACGACGTCGAGCGAGTCGTCGAAGCCGAGCTTGAACTTCAACTCGATCGCGACGGCGCAGATCGCACCGGAGACCAGCCCGAGCACCAACGCCCAGCTCGGCGTCAGGAACGCGCACGCCGGCGTGATGGCCACCAGACCGGTGACGATGCCGGACGCTGCACCCACAGCCGTCGCCTTGCCGTTGCGGACCGTCTCGACGACGATCCAGCCGATCAGCGCGGCCGCCGGGGTGAGCAGCGTGTTGAGGAAGATCAGCGAGGTCTGGCCCTCGTCGGCACCGTAGACGCCGGTGTTGAAGCCGAACCAGCCGAACCACAAGATCGCGGCGCCGATCAGCACCAACGGGACGTTGTGCGAGACCGCCAGCTCCTTGGAGAAGCCGACCCGGCGTCCCAGCACGAGGGCGAGCGCGAGGGCGGCAGCACCTGCGGACTGGTGGATGACCGTGCCACCGGCCCAGTCCAGCGATCCCCCCAGACCGTAGACGTCGTTGGCCAGCCAGCCGTAGAACGTGCCCTCCTCGTCGACGCCCCAGATCCAGCGGAACGTCGGGAAGACCACGAACGTGGCGAACAGCGCGGCGAACAGCATCCACGGCCAGAAGCGAGCCCGGTCGGCGACCGCGCCGGAGACCAGGGCCACCGTGATGATGCAGAACGCCACGAGGAAGGCGTGCCCACCGAACAGGTTCCCGGCGTCGCCAGAACCTGCCGTCGTGACCAGGTCGGACATCGCGAAGTCCTGGAACGGGTTGCCGAACAGCTTGCTGCCACCGCTGGTGCCGTTGCCGGCGATCCCCGTGCCGCCGTACAGCACGTACAAGATGGTCACGACGGCGAGCGAGCCGAAGCTCAGCATCATCATCGAGACGGCGGACTTGGACTTGACGAGCCCGCCGTAGAAGAACGCCAGACCTGGCGTCATGAAGATGACGAGCGCGGCACACACCAGCTGCCACGAAAGATCTACTGACATATCAACCTCTTGAGTGTTGGGGGCAGGACCGCGCCCGAGCAGCAGGTGCTGGCTCTGAGGCACTGAGGTCGATCTTCGGGACGTGAGGTTTCGTGGCGGACAGATCGATATTTCGTCGGTGTTACACCTGCGCCCGGCAGGTTAATTCCGATGACGCCGGCGCCGAGCACACCGACCGGCCCCAGGAGCCGGGCGCCGATCGTGGTGGGTCGGCAGGTCAGTCGAGCAGGTCCGGCCGCCGTTCGGCGGTGCGCCGCTCAGCCTGTTCCCGACGCCATTGCGCGATCTGGCCGTGGTGCCCGGACAGCAGCACCTCGGGCACGTCGAGACCGCGCCACGACGCGGGCTTGGTGTAGACCGGGTACTCCAGCAGTCCGTCGGCGCCGTGGGACTCCTCGACGAGGGACTCCGGATTGCCCATGAACCCGGGGATCAGCCGCACCACGGCCTCCACGATCGCGAGCGCTGCCACCTCGCCTCCGTTGAGGACGAAGTCGCCGATCGAGATCTCCTCGACCCGCGTGCGCTTCGCGGCGTCGTCGACGACGCGCTGGTCGATCCCCTCGTAACGGCCGCACGCGAACACCAGGTGCTGCTCGGTGCTGAGCCGCTCGGCGTCACGTTGGGTGAACCGGCGTCCCGACGGCGTCGGCACCACGAGCACAGAGTCGGCGGTGACGACCGAGTCGAGTGCCGCTCCCCAGGGTTCGGGCTTCATGACCATGCCCGCGCCGCCACCGTACGGCGTGTCGTCGACCTTGTGGTGCTTGTCGTGCGCGTGGTCGCGCAGGTCGTGGATCGCGATGTCGAGCAGTCCCGCATCCCGTGCTCGGCCGGCCAACGACAGGTCGAGCACCTCGAAGTAGGCCGGGAAGATGGAGATCAGGTCGATCTTCACGAGTTCTCGACGACCTCTGCGTCGTCCGGGTCGAGCAGACCGGGACGATCGGTCACGACGAGACGGCCCGCGGCGAGGTCCACCTCGGGCACCAGCTCGGCGACGAACGGCACCAGCACCTCGCGGCCGTCGACCTCGATGACCAACAGGTCTTGTTCTGGCAGGTGCAGCACGTCGACGACGGTACCGACCTCACGCTCGTCGGCCACCGCGCTCAACCCCACCAGCTGGTGATCGTAGAACTCCTCGTCGTCCTCGGGCACCTCGTCGGGGTCGATGTCGACCTCCAGCAGCGTGCCGGTGAGCTGTTCGGCGGCCGTGCGGTCGGTGACCTCGGCGAACCGCACCAGGAGGCGTCCCTGGTGGTGTCGGCTCGACTCGACCGTGAACGTGCGTCGACCGCCGGTCAGCTGCTGTCCGGCAGCGAACCGGCGGTCGGGCTCGTCGGTGCGGACGTCGACGCTGAGCTCGCCCCGGATGCCATGGGCCCGGCCGATCCGGCCGACCACCACCTGCATGGGGTCGTCAGCGCCGACGATCGACGTCGACGAAGTCGATCCGGGCGCCGCCGCGGCCCGCGATCGCACCAGCGACGGTGCGGATGGCGGTGGCGGTGCGCCCTTGGCGGCCGATGACCTTGCCGAGGTCGTCGGGATTGACCCGAACCTCGAACAGCTCCCCGTTGCGGGTCTGCTTGGCGCGGACCGTGACGTCGTCGGGGTTGTCGACGATGCCGGAGACGAGGTGCTCGATGACCTCCTGCAGGGGCGCGCCCATGGTCAGGAGGCGTCCTGGTCGGCGGCCTTCTCCTCGGCCGGAGCCTCGGTGGCCTCGTCGGCGGGAGCCTCAGCAGCAGCCTCGACAGGAGCCTCAGCAGCGTCCTCGGCAGGAGCTTCGTCAGCCTTGGGCGCCTCGGCCTTCTTGTCCGCCTTCTTCTTGGCAGTCGTCGCCTCGGTCTTGGGTGCGTTGTGCAGGTCCTTGAGCGCCTCGTTGAACAGGTCTTCCTTCGAGGTCTTGGCCTCGGGCGCCTTCAAGGTATTCTGGCCGCCGATGTCGCCGGTCAGCTTCAAGATCGCGGCGACGGCCTCGGTGGGCTGGGCGCCGACGCTCAGCCAGTACTGAGCGCGCTCGGAGACCACGTTGATGGTCGACGGCTCGGTCTTGGGGTTGTACGTGCCGATCTCCTCGATCACGCGGCCGTCACGCTTGGTGCGCGAGTCGGCGACGACGATGCGGTAGAACGGGGTGCGGATCTTGCCCATCCGCTTCAAACGGATCTTGACGGCCACGGTTGTGGTGTCTCCTCGAGATATCAGTGGTGGTCGACCGGCCGGAACCGCGTGGGGACACGGGCGGCAGAATCTATGGGGCCGGTGTCGCTCGGATGAGAGGGGCCGAACGCCTCCGGACGCAAGGCAACATTCTGCCAGACAGCAGCGACGGGCTCCAAACCAGCCGGTCTGCGCGCCGAACCGCGTCGACGACGAAGCTGTGGAACCATGAGGCGCATGTCGGACGGCGCTGCACAGAACCCCACCCCCACCCGAACGTACGGTGGTGTCGCGGGCGCGCAGCGGCGAGCCGGACGGCGGGAACGACTGATGGCAGCCGGCCTGGAGCTGCTCGGCGCCGCCGAGGATCCCGGCCTGACCGTTCGCGGCGTCTGCAAGGAGTCGGGGTTGATCGCCCGGTACTTCTACGAGAGCTTCGACGACGTCGACGCGCTGGCCGTCGCAGTCCACGAGCACGTCATCGAGGACCTGGTCACCCACACGCTCGAGCGACTCGCCCATGCCGGTGCGGACTCGGACGAACAGCTGCGGTTCGCGCTGTCGGCGATCATCGATCATCTCGCCGAGGATCCGCGACGCGGACGCGTGTTGTTCCTGGCACCGCTGGCGATGCCCGCCCTGATGGCTCGTCGCCCGGCCATCGTGACGATGTTCGCCGGGCTGGTTCGCACCGAGGCCAGCGAGTACGTCGTCCTGCCCGAGGACACCGCCGAGATCGCAGCCCGTTTCCTCGTCGGCGGATTCGGCGAGGTCCTGACGGCCTGGCAGGACGGGTCGTTGGACGTGACCCGTGAGGACCTGGTGGAACGGTGCTTCCTGATGTTCCGCGGCATCGTCGAAGCGCTGGTGGCGTCGTGACGAGGGGCTGACCAGGCACCCCTCAGGCACCGAAGGTGCTCTGCATTCAGGCGCTCTGCCCCTCAACCGCCGAACGTGCCGTGCCTGCCCGCCCCGCCGGCGAATCGGGCCGCGCCGGCCGTCCCCTCGGCGTGCACCCACGGGATGCCCTCCCGGCCCTCTGCCGCGAACGCCTCGGCCGTCGGCAGGTCCCACTGGCGGTAGACCGCCTCGCGGTCGGCCAGCATGCACCCCTGCGGGAACGCCGCGATCTGCTCGGCCAGCTCGTGGGCGGCCTGCAGCGATGCTCCGGTCGGGACGACGCGGTTGGCCAGCCCGATCTGCAGCGCCTCGTGCGCGTTGACGGGCCGTCCGGTGAGGATCAGGTCGAGTGCGCGGCCCTGACCGACGATGCGCGGCAGCCGGACGGTGCCGCCGTCGATCAGCGGCACGCCCCACCGCCGACAGAACACCCCGAACACGGCGTCCTCCTCGACGACACGCAGATCGGCCAGCAACGCGAGCTCGAGCCCGCCGGCGACCGCGTGACCGGCCACCGCGGCGATCAGCGGCTTGGTCAGGTGGCGTCGATACGGCCCCATCGGCCCGGCTCCTTCCCCCGTCGGATCCAGGTGCGGAGCTCGCTGCGGTTCGGCCACCGACGCCAGGTCCGCGCCTGCGCAGAACGTCCCCCCGGCGCCGGTCAGGACAGCGACCTTCAGCGAGTCGTCGGCCTCGAATCGGTCGAGCGCCTCGCGCAGGGCGATCGCCGTGGGACCGTCGACCGCGTTGCGCACCTCGGGGCGATCGATCGTGATGGTGCAGATCTCGTCATCGATGTCGTACCGAACGCTCACCGTCTCTCCTGTCATCGGGTGCGTCCATCGTGGCACGCGCCAGTTCCCGAGGGGCTCAGGCGATGGGCGCGCTGAACTGGGCGGAGTAGAGGCGGTGGTAGGCGCCGCCGGATTCCAGCAGCGACGTGTGAGTGCCCTGCTCGACGACCCGACCGCCGTCCATCACCACGATGTGGTCGGCGTCGCGGATCGTGGAGAGCCGGTGGGCGATCACGAAGGACGTCCGACCGCTGCGGAGTCGCTCCATGGCCTGCTGGACGAGCGCTTCGGTGCGGGTGTCGACCGAGCTCGTCGCCTCGTCGAGCACCAGGATCGACGGATTGGCCAAGAAGGCGCGAGCGATCGTCAGGAGTTGGCGCTGACCGGCGCTGATGTTGGCGCCCTCGTCGTCGATGACGCTGTCGTAGCCGTCGGGCAACGTCCGCACGAAGTGGTCGACGTGCGCGGCCTCCGCCGCGCGCACGATCTGCTCCTCCGTCGCGTCGTCCGCGCCGTAGGCGATGTTGTCCCGGATCGTGCCCTGGAACAGCCAGGTGTCCTGCAGCACGACCCCGAAGTGATCACGCAGCACGCGACGGTCCATGTCGGCCACGTCGACACCGTCCAGCGTGATGGTGCCGCCCTGCAGGTCGTAGAACCGCAGCACCAGGTTCGTCAGGGTCGTCTTGCCCGCACCGGTGGGGCCGACGATGGCCACGGTCTGCCCGGGTTCGGCGACCAGGTCGAGGTGCTCGATCAGCGGCCGGTCCGGGTCGTAGGAGAACGTCACGTCGTCGAAGACCACGCGGCCGCGGACCGGCTGTGGGAAGGGCGCCTGAGGATCGTCGGCCGACTCCTCGGTCTCGTCGATCAGCGCGAAGACGCGTTCGGCCGACGCGATGCCCGACTGCAGCAGGTTCACCATGGCGGCCATCTGCGAGATCGGCTGACTGAACTGTCGTGAGTACTGGATGAACGCCTGCACCTCACCGATGCTCAACGAGCCGTTGAGCACCCGCAGGACCCCGATGACCGCGACGAGCACGTAGTTCAGGTTCGACACGAAGAACATCAGCGGCTGGATGACTCCGGAGATGAACTGGGCCTTGAACGCCGATGCGTAGAGGGCCTCGTTGCGACGGTCGAACTCGGCGGCCGCCTGGGCCTGACGACCGAACACCTTGACCACCTCGTGGCCGGTGAACACCTCTTCGATGTGGCCGTTGAGCCGGCCGGTGGCACCCCACTGCGCGATGAACTGCGGCTGCGAGCGCTTCGTGACCGCCTTGGTGATGACGATCGCTGCCGGGATCGTCAACAACGCCACCAGCGACAGCCACGGCGAGATGATCAGCATCATCGCCAGCGTGCCGATGATCATCAGGGTCGAGGTCAACAGCTGGCTGATCGTCTGCTGGAACGACTGCGCGACGTTGTCGACGTCGTTCGTCGTGCGCGAGAGCAGGTCGCCACGCTCGTGTCGGTCGAAGTAGGAGACGGGCAGTCGGTGCACCTTGTCCTCGACCTGGTCGCGCAGGCCGGCGACCATCCGCTGGACCACGACGGTGGTGAATCGGCCCTGGAACCACATCAGGAACGACGCCGCCACGTACAACGCGATGACGCCGACCAGCACCCAGCCCAGTGCCGTGTAGTCGACACCGGCGCCGGGGCGCAGGTCGACCGAGGCCAGCAGGTCGGCTTGCGTGTCGTCGCCTGCGGCTCGCAGTCCCGCGACGATCTGCGCCTTCGACGCGCCGCTCTCGAACTGTCCGTTCAGGTATCCGGTGAAGACGATGTCGGTCGCGTGACCCAGGATGCGGGGTCCGACGACGCTCAGCGCCGTGCCGACGACGCCGAAGCCCACGACCGCCCAGACCAGCGAGCGGTCGACCAGCAGCAGGCGCACGACTCGCCGCAGCGTGCCGCGAAAGTCCGAGGCCTTCTCCGGCGGGGCGCCGGCCAGCATGCCCCGGCCGGCCGGCCCGTGCGCGGGACGCTCGCGCTGCTGACTCATCGCGCCGCCTCCTCCGCGCTGAGCTGGGACAGCACGATCTCGCGATAGACGTCGCACGTTCCCATCAGCTCGTCGTGCGAACCACAGCCGACGACCTCTCCGACGTCGAGCACCACGATCCGGTCGGCGTTGCGGATCGTCGCCACCCGCTGGGCGACGATGATGACGGCCGCGGTCGCGGTGACCGGCTTCAACGCGGCCCGCAAGGCGGCGTCGGTGGAGAAGTCCAGCGCCGAGAACGAGTCGTCAAACAGGTAGATGGGTGGCCGCTTGACCAACGCCCGCGCGATCGCGAGGCGCTGCCGTTGGCCGCCCGAGACGTTGGCACCGCCTTGCGTGATGGGTGAGTCGAGTCCGTCGGGCATGCGCTCCACGAAGTCACGCGCCTGCGCGACGGCAAGCGCCTCCCACAGCTCGTCGTCGGTGGCGTCGGGGCGGCCGTACCGCAGGTTGGACGCCACGGTCCCCGAGAACAGGAACGGTCGTTGCGGCACGATGCCGATCGCTGCCCACAGGTCATCGGGGTGCAGGCTCCGCACGTCGTGCCCGTCGATCTCGACGCGGCCACCGGTGACGTCGAACAACCGCGGGAGCAGACCCAGCAGGGTCGACTTCCCGCTGCCCGTCGAGCCGATGATCGCGGTCGTCTCTCCCGGCCGTGCGATCAGGTCGACACCGTGGAGAACGCCCTCCTCGGCGCCCGGATAGGCAAACGACGCGCCGATCACGTCGACACGTCCCTGGTCGAGCACTCGACGTCGCGCCGTCGGGTCGGGCACGATGGCCGGCTCGGTGCGCAGCACCTGCACGATCCGTTCGGCCGACACCTCCGCGCGAGGCCACAGCATCAGCAGGAACGTCGCCATCATGACCGACATCAGGATCTGCACCAGGTAGTTCTGGAACGCGACGAGCGTGCCCACGTCCAGGTCGCCGTCGCCGATGCGGTACCCACCGATCCACGTCGCCGCGGCCACGGAGACGTTCATGACACCGATCACCAGCGGGAACATCGTCGCCATCAGCTTGCCGGCCCGGATCGCGATCTCCATGTTGTCGCGATTGGCCCGTGCGAAACGTGCCGTCTCGTGCTCTTCCTTGACGAAGGCCCGGATCACCCGGATGCCCATGATCTGCTCGCGCATCACGCCGTTGATCGTGTCGAGCCGCTGCTGCATGACGGCGAAGACCGGGCGGACCTGGGCGATGACCATGCCGATCCCGACCATCAGCGCCGGGACGCAGACCAGCAGCAGGGCCGACAGCTCGACGTCCTCGCGCAGCGCCATGACGACGCCGCCGACGGCCATGATCGGTGCCGTCACGAGCAGCGTCAGCACCATGAACAGCAGCAGCTGGACCTGCTGGACGTCGTTGGTCGACCGGGTGATGAGGGTCGGGGCGCCGAGCTGTGCCATCTCGCGGGCGCCGAATCGCTGGACCGCGTCGAAGACCGCGGCTCGCACGTCACGGCCGACGGCCATCGCGACGCGGGCGCCGTAGTACACCGCGACGATGTTGCACACGATCTGCACCGCGGTGAAACCGAGCATGATCGCTCCGGTGCGCCAGATGAACCCGAGGTCACCGGTGACGACGCCCCGGTCGATGATATCGCCGTTGAGGGCCGGCAGAGCCAAGTTCGCGAGGGTCTGGACGACCTGGAAGCACACCACCAGGGCCACGTCCCGTCGATAGGCAGCCACGTGGCTCCTGAGCAGCGGGACGAGCACCGTGGCAGCCTACAACCTCACGACGACGCGTCCTGCTCCTCTCGGCTCAGCCGGGCTCGATAGGCCGCGACGGCGTTCCGATTGCCGCACGCGGTCGAGCAGTAGAGGCGCGACCGGTTGCGCGACAGGTCCAGCACGATGCCCGAGCAGGCCTCGTCGGCACATCGACCGAGTCGGTCCAGCTCGTCAGAACGCACCACGTCGATCATGGCCATGGCCGTCTCGACCAGGATGCGCGTGGCCAGGGGCGCGTCGTCGGCGACCGCATGGATGTGCCAGTCGAGACCGCCGCGTCGGACCAGCTGCGGCACGGCATTCTGTCGGGACAGGATCTGGTTGATCCGGCGCACGGCGTCGTCACGTCCGGCGGTCAACAGTGCGTCGAGCTCGGGCCTGATCGCTCGCGCCTGGTCCAGCTCGTCTCGGTCGGCGTCGAGTCGGCCGGTGTAGTCGAAGTCGTCGAAGAAGTCGCTCAGCGCGTCGAGGCTGTCGAGCGTGTCCGGCTCGAGCGCCGAGTTGGCCAGCGCGACCGCGGCCCGCAGTGCGTCTCGTGTGTCATGAGCGAACACCATGTTGACACATTACATGAGCGAACCGTAGCGTCATGACCCATGACGGTGGTGGCTCATGA
>DATMSF010000439.1:0-3487 GCA_035565535.1 Aeromicrobium sp. | reverse complement strand
GACTCGATGCCGAGGAGATGGCGGCCCGCGCAGCCAGGCGAGCCGCCCGTGAGTCCGGGGATGCCAGCGCCTGAGAGACTGGATCGGTGAGCGTTGAACCGATCGTGATGGGCATCGAGTCGTCGTGTGACGAGACCGGTGTCGGCATCGTCCGCGGTACCGAGCTGCTCGCCCACGCGCTCAGCTCGAGCATGGAGGAGCACGTGCGATTCGGCGGCATCGTCCCCGAGGTCGCCAGCCGGGCCCACCTCGAGGCGATGATCCCGACGATCGAGCAGGCCTACGCCGAATCGGGCGTGCGGGTCCAGGACGTCGACGCCATCGCGGTCACGTCCGGCCCTGGCCTCAGCGGCGCGCTCCTGGTGGGAGTGGCAGCGGCCAAGGCGCTCGCACTGGCCCATGACAAGCCGTTGTACGGCGTCAACCACCTGGCAGCGCACGTCGCGGTCGACCAGCTCGAGCACGGACGGTTCGAAGGGCGCGTGGCAGCCCTGCTCGTCTCGGGCGGACACACCGAGCTGCTGCTGGTCGACGACATCACCAGCGACATCACGATGCTCGGGCAGACGATCGACGACGCCGCGGGTGAAGCATTCGACAAGGTCGCGCGACTGCTCGGCCTGCCCTACCCGGGAGGCCCGCACATCGACCGCGCCGCCCGCGAGGGTGACGCCTCGGCGATCGACTTCCCACGGGCGTTGACCGGCCCCAACGTCGCGGACGAGCACCGACGGGACTTCTCGTTCTCCGGTCTCAAGAGCGCCGTCGCGCGCCACGTGCAGCACGAGCAGCGGATGGGTCGTCAGATCTCGGTCCCTGACGTCGCAGCGTCCTTCCAGGACGCCGTGTGCGACGTGCTGACCGCCAAGACCGTTGCCGCCTGTCGCGAGTACGACGTCGAGACACTCATCATCGGCGGCGGGGTCGCCGCCAATCGACGGCTGCGTCAGTTCGCGGAGGAACGGGCGGCTCGCGCCGGCATCGAGGTGCGAGTGCCACGGATCGGCCTGTGCACCGACAACGGAGCCATGGTGGCGGCGCTCGGTGCCGAGGTGGTCCGGCGCGGCATCGAGCCGTCCCGGTTGGACCTGCCGGTCGACTCCGGGATGCCGGTGACCCAAGTCGTCGCAGCCTGAGTCATCCCAGGCCGTCGAGCCACCGCGTCACCAGGTCGTCGGGCGACGTGCCGCGCTGCGCCGCGACATCGGACAGACGGGCAGCGACCGGATCCGAGAGTCGCCCCACCGCCACGGTCGACGCAGGTTCCTTGGGGCCGAACACGCTCAGTGCGATCAACGTGATGGTCCCGAGCGCGTCGAGGATCGCCACGACGCCGAACAATCTCCAGTACAGGTCACCGTCGCCACCGATGTCGAGGATCGGACCGATGATCATGACAGCGACGACCGTGATGACCAGCATCGTCCCGGCCAGCAGCAACGGACGGTCGTGTCGGCGCGACAGCAGCAGGCAGGCCTGCGCGATCGACGCTGCCACCGTCACCGTCACCCCGAAGGTTCGCCACGTGAAGTCGTCCTCGAACGACGCGGACCAGGTGATGTACAAGGCGATCGCGGTCGGGACCAGGGAGATCAGGGCCCCGGTGACCCCGAGGGGTGCCGCCGGTCGTCCGGCGACGGCCAGGAAGCACAACATCGCGATCGACTCGACCCCGACGATGACAGTGGTCAGCAGGATCTTGGCCTGCGTCTCGCCGAACGATCCTGCACCGAGCAGTGCCGCGATGCCCATCAGGGCGGCAATGCCGAACGAGCCGATGACGAGGCTGACGACCAGCGAGCGAAGATCCTTCATCGACGCATCATGGCATGCGCGGGGTCCGCGTGAAGCGCAATTGGTCACCGGGTCGCAGCTGGGCGAGTCGGTCCAGGTGCGCATCGGTGACCACGGCGATGACCGGGTAGCCGCCGGTGACGGGATGATCGGGTCCGAAGACGATGGGCAGGCCGTCGGCGGCGACCTGGATCGAGCCGCGCACGCACGGCTCGCTGGGCAGCTCGGTGGTGACGGAACGCTCCAACGCGGTGCCGCTCAAGCGCAGGCCGACTCGATCACTGTGGGCGGTGACGATCCACGGTTCACCGAGCAAGGTGTCGACGGACCGCGTCGGGAACCAGTCGTCGCGGGGGCCGAGGACGACGTCGACCGTGGCTTCGCCCAGGCGCGGCGACCAGGTCACATCGACGTCGGCAGGCCGGCCACTCGGTGGTCCGACGGGTAGGTGCGCATGCACGGACAACGGATCGGGGCCGAGCCCCGCGAGCGTGTCGTACGACCGGGATCCCAGGACGTCGGGCACGGCGATTCCGCCGGCCACGGCGACGTAGGTGCGGACGCCGGCGACGACCCGGCCGATCGTCAGACGGCCTCCTGCAGGGACCGAAACGGCACGACCTTGGGCAACCGGCCGATCGTCGACGGCTACCTCGACCGAGGCACCCGTCACGGCCACGACGTGATGATGCCTCGCCACCAGCACGAGGTCACCGCCGAGCACCTCCAGAACCGCAGCGGAGTCGTCGTTGCCGACCAGCGCGTTGGCCTGGTGCGCAGCGAGACGGTCGAACGCGCCGGACTCGGACACCCCGAGGTCGGACCAGCCGGGTCTACCGCGGTCCTGCACCGTCGTGAAGACTCCCGCACGCTCGACCAGGAAGGTCATCGTCGCGCCTCGACGAACTGCACGCGTGCACCCGGGCGCAGGCGAGCGGGCGGGTCGGCGTCGAGGTCCCACATCGGGACATAGGTGCGGCCGATCAGCTGCCAGCCACCCGGTGAGGGGCGCGGGTACACACCGCTCAGGGTGCCGGCGAGCCCCACCGAGCCGGCGGGCACGCGGGTCCGCGGCGTCGACCGCCGCGGCACGTCCAGACGCGGGTCCCCGCCGGACAGGTACACGAAGCCCGGCGCGAACCCGGCGAAGGTGGCGATCCACGGACGACCGGTGTGCGCCTCGACGACCTCGGACGGCGTCAACCCGGTCAACCGCGCGACGTCGTCGAGATCGTCCCCGTCGTAGACGACGGGGATCTCGACCAGCTCGCCGACCGTGTGCTCCAGCTCCTGCGGCCGGGTGCGCGCCACGAGCGCGCGGGACGCAGCGGGATCGCCGTGGACCAGGACCGTGCGGGCGCCGAGCGTCACGTCCGCCTCGTCGCGCAGCGCGGCGTGCCACCGGCGGGCCTCGTCCAACGACGCGCAGTCGAGCAGGACAGCGCGGTCACCGCACGGCAGCACCCTCATCGATGCAGTCCCACCAGGGTCGCTCCGGCGGTCTCCACCGCGGACCGCACGGCGCGTGCGATCTCGAGGGCCGCGACCGTGTCGCCGTGGACGCAGATCGAGCGGACCGACGGCAGCAGGTCCACGACCTGGGACGCGGCAGCGTCGGGGGAGTGCAGGACGGCACCGGGCTCGGACCGCGGGACCAGCGTCCCGCTCAGGGCGTACCGACGATCGGCGAATC
>DATMSF010000438.1:0-1579 GCA_035565535.1 Aeromicrobium sp. | reverse complement strand
GTGCTGTCGCCGGTCTGCTGTCGAAGCCGATGTCCAACCAGTTCACGATCGAGGGCATCGAGTCGGTCGAGGCTGCCGAGCTGCAGCAGGAGCTGTTCCCCGAGGCCTCGGCCGTCGACGCTCCCACCGCCACGATCGTGGTCGCAGCGCCGGAAGGTCGACGCCTCGCCGATGATCCGTATGCAGGCCAGGTGGCCACGCTGGTCGCCGACCTGAACGCGCTCGACGACGTCGTCGACGGTGCCGTCGGACCCGTCGAGGCGGCCGCCGGCATGCGTGCGCAGGCGCTCGCGGAGGTCGATGCGTCGGACACCGCGTTGGTGACCCGGATCGAGCAGCAGCTGGCTGCGGCGACCCCGCTGTCCGAGGACGGTCGGATCGGGACGATCGACTTCCAGTTCGACGCCGAGTCGGTGCTGGAGGTCCTGCCCGAGATGCAGGACGAGGTGTTCGACGTCATCGACGACGCTCGGGCCGCCGGACTGACGGTGGAGGTCTCCGGAACGGCGATGCAGAGCACCGAGCCAGGGGGTGCCAGCGCCGAGCTGATCGGTATCGCGCTGGCCGTCGTGGTCCTGGCGTTCACGTTCGGCGCGCTCGTCTCGGCCGGCATGCCGATCCTGACAGCCGGGGTCGGGGTGGGGATCGGCGTGCTGGGCATCACCGCGATGACGGCAGTCGTCGAGGTCCCGTCCACCACGACGGCACTCGCGAGCATGCTGGGCCTGGCCGTCGGCATCGACTACGCGCTGTTCGTGCTGGCACGCTTCCGCGGCGAGCTCGATCACACCGACGACCGTGAGGAAGCCATCGGCGTCGCCGTGGGCACGGCGGGCTCTGCGGTCGTGTTCGCCGGACTCACCGTCATCATCGCGCTGGTCGCGCTCAGCACGGTGGGCATCTCCTTCCTGACGGCCATGGGAATCGGGGCCGCGGTCACCGTCACGATCGCCGTGCTGGTCGCGCTGACCCTACTGCCGGCACTGGTCGGCATGCTGAAGTCCTGGACGTTCGGCCTTCGCTTCCGCCGGTACTCGCCCAAGCGCGACGCCGACGGGCTCGTCCGGAACCATGGCGTGCGTTGGGCTCGTCTGGTCGGACGGGCGCCGGTGGCCTGGGCGCTGCTCGTCGTCGTGGGACTGGGCGCGCTGGCCGTCCCGGTCAAGGACATGCACCTGGCGCTGCCGACCGACAGCACGGCGGCGAAGGGCACGACCCAGCGTGAAGCATCGGATCTGGTGACCGAGGCGTTCGGTCCCGGTCGGTTGTCCCCGATGCTGGTGGTCGTCGACGCCCGCGACGTCGCAGATCCGGTCGATCGGCAGGCTGCGTACCAGCAGGTCGCGGCGTGGGCGGGCGGCCAGGACGACGTGGCGAACGCGATGGTCGCGGCGGCCGGCGAGAACGGTGCGATGGTGCTCGTCCAGCCGGCGACCGCGCCGGAGGACACCGCGACCGAGGACCTGTTGCACAACCTGCGCGAGGGTGAGCCCGCGATCGAGGAGCAGACCGGGGTCGCCGTGGGCATCACCGGGATGGCCCCGATCCAGACCGACGTGTCCGGCATGCTGGCGGACGC
>DATMSF010000437.1:0-6099 GCA_035565535.1 Aeromicrobium sp. | reverse complement strand
GTGGCGGCTCACGACACCCATCTGGCGGGCGCTGAAGTACCCCATCACGACCTCGATCATCATCTCGTTGGCCGTCGGCCTGATCGAGGTGCCCAACGTCCTGGCGCTGCCCAAGATCCTGGGATTCCTGCCGTTCTACGTCGTCGGTCTGCACATGACCCGTGAGCGCTTCCTGTGGCTGACGCAGACCCACGTCCGGATCGCGTCGGCCGTCACCCTGACCGCCGCATTCGTGATCTGCTACCTGTACTCCAGGGACTGGACCGTCGACTGGTTGCTGTGGAAGTCGCGCTATGACGAGTCACCGTTGGACGCCACCCCGCTGGAGGGCGTCGCACAACGCGCCGAACTGCTGGTCATCGGTTTCCTGCTGACCTTCGCGGCGCTGTCCCTTGTGCCGAAGACCCAGTCCGTCACGACGCGCCTGGGCGAGCGGACGTTCTACTGCTACCTGCTGCACGGTTACGTCATCTTGATCCTGCGCGAGCAGTTCGACGTGTTCGAGAACACCGATCAGTACGGCGTCAAGGCCGTCATCGGAGCGATCCTGATCGCCGTCGTCCTGGCGAATCTGCTGATGACCGAGCCGGTCAAGAAGGTCTTCCGCCCGATCTTCGAGCCCAAGTTGAGACTGTTGTTCCGCCCGGCCGAGAAGCGCAGTTCATGAAGAACGGCCCCCGCCGCAGCGGGGGCCGTCCTGGTGATCGGTGACTAACTGTCGTACGAGACGAAGTCGCTGTCGTCGATCGTGATGGCATCGGAGCCGAAGCCGTAGTCGAAATCGCCGTAGCCGGTGACAGCATAGGCGGCCTGACGGGCCTCCTCGGTCGGCTCGACCCGGATGTTGCGGTACCGGTCCAGACCGGTGCCCGCCGGGATGAGCTTGCCGATGATGATGTTCTCCTTCAGACCACGCAGCGAGTCCGACTTGCCGTGGATGGCAGCATCGGTCAGCACCCGAGTGGTCTCCTGGAACGAGGCGGCCGACAGCCACGACTCGACGGCCAGCGAGGCCTTCGTGATGCCCATCAGGACCGGACGGCCCGACGCGGGCGTGCCGCCCTCGGCCACGACGCGGCGGTTCTCCTCCTCGAAGATCGCGCGGTCGACCAGGTCGCCGGGGATCAGGTGGGAATCGCCTTGCTCGATGACCGTGATGCGGCGCAGCATCTGGCGCACGATGATCTCGATGTGCTTGTCGTGGATCGCCACGCCCTGCGAGCGATACACCTCCTGCACCTCATCGACCAGGTGCTCCTGCGCACGACGGACGCCCAGCACGCGCAGCACTTCCTGCGGATCGGGGGTGCCGTGCGTCAGCTGGTCGCCGACCTCGACGTGACCGCCGTCGTCGACCAGCAGACGGGCCCGCTTCGAGACCGTGTACTCGAACGGCTCCGAACCGTCGTCGGGGGTGACGATGAGCTTGCGGCCCTTGTCCGAGTCGTCGATCGACACGCGGCCGGCGACCTCGGTGATCGGCGCGAGACCCTTGGGGTTGCGGGCCTCGAACAGCTCGACGACACGCGGCAGACCGTGCGTGATGTCGTCACCGGCCACACCACCGGTGTGGAACGTGCGCATCGTCAGCTGCGTGCCGGGCTCACCGATGGACTGCGCGGCGATCGTGCCGACCGCCTCGCCGATGTCGACCAGCTTGCCGGTGGCCAACGAACGTCCGTAGCACTTGGCACACGTGCCCGCCTTGGCCTCACACGTCAGCACCGTCCGCACGCGGACCTCGGTGACGCCGGCCTCGATCAGCTGAGCGATCTCGACGTCGCCGAGGTCACCTCCGGCCGCGACCAGCACGTCGCCGGTCTCGGGGTGGGTGACGTCGGTGGCAGCCGAGCGGGCGTAGGCCGAGGTCTCGACGTTCTCGGCCGCAACGGCCTTGCCCTCGTCGTTGAGCACCGCGATGACCTTCGGCAGGCCGCGTTCGGTGCCGCAGTCCTCCTCGCGGATGATCACGTCCTGCGACACGTCGACCAGACGACGGGTCAGGTACCCCGAGTCGGCCGTGCGCAACGCGGTGTCGGCCAGACCCTTGCGGGCGCCGTGGGTCGCGATGAAGTACTCCACGACCGACAAGCCCTCACGGAAGTTGGCCTTGATCGGCCGCGGGATGATCTCGCCCTTCGGGTTGGCCACCAGACCACGCATGCCGGCGATCTGACGCACCTGCATCATGTTGCCGCGCGCACCGGAGGTGACCATCATGTTGATGGGGTTCTCCTTGGTGAACGTCTCCGACAAGGCGTCCGAGACCTCCGCGGTCGCCTGGGTCCAGATCTCGATGAGCTCCTGACGGCGCTCGTCCTCGGTGATCAGACCACGGTCGAACTGCTGCTGGATCTTGGCGGCCTCGGCCTCGTGCTTGGCCAGGATCTCCGGCTTCGACGACGGCGTGACGACGTCCTCGATCGAGATTGTGACGCCCGAGCGCGTCGCCCAGTGGAACCCGATGTCCTTCAGGTTGTCCAGCGCGTTGGCCACATCGACCTTGCTGTAGCGCTCGGCCAGGTCGTTGACGATGACACCCAGCTGCTCCTTGCCGACCTCCTGGTCGACGTACGGGTAGTCGTCGGGCAGCGTCTCGTTGAAGATCGCGCGGCCCAGCGTCGTCTCGCGAGTGACCGGGCCGCCGTCGGCGTCGGCGAACCGGATCTTGATCTTGCTCTGCAGCGAGATCTCACCGCGGTCGAACGCCATCGTGGCCTCGCCGGTGGAGGTGAAGGCCCGGCCTTCGCCCGGCTCCCCGTCGCGATCGAGCGTCAGGAAGTACAGGCCGATGATCATGTCCTGCGTCGGCATCGTGACCGGACGACCGTCGGACGGCTTCAAGATGTTGTTCGTCGACAGCATCAGGATCCGCGCCTCGGCCTGCGCCTCGGCGCTCAGCGGCAGGTGCACGGCCATCTGGTCGCCGTCGAAGTCGGCGTTGAAGGCCGAGCACACCAACGGGTGGATCTGGATGGCCTTGCCCTCGATGAGCTGCGGCTCGAACGCCTGGATGCCGAGGCGGTGCAGCGTGGGTGCACGGTTCAGCAGCACGGGGTGCTCGGTGATGACCTCTTCGAGGACGTCCCACACGACCGGGCGCGAACGTTCGACCATCCGCTTGGCGCTCTTGATGTTCTGCGCGTGGTTCAGGTCGACCAGCCGCTTCATCACGAACGGCTTGAACAGCTCCAGCGCCATCTGCTTGGGCAGACCGCACTGGTGCAGCTTCAGCTGCGGGCCGACGACGATGACCGAACGGCCCGAGTAGTCGACGCGCTTGCCGAGCAGGTTCTGACGGAACCGGCCCTGCTTGCCCTTGAGCATGTCGGAGATCGACTTGAGCGGACGGTTGCCCGGACCCGTGACGGGATGACCGCGACGACCGTTGTCGAACAACGAGTCGACGGCCTCCTGCAGCATCCGCTTCTCGTTGTTGACGATGATCTCGGGAGCACCGAGGTCGAGCAGTCGCTTGAGGCGGTTGTTGCGGTTGATGACCCGGCGGTACAGGTCGTTCAGGTCCGACGTGGCGAAGCGGCCACCGTCGAGCTGCACCATCGGTCGCAGCTCCGGCGGGATCACCGGGACGGCGTCCAGGACCATGCCCGACGGAGCGTTGTCGCTGTTCAGGAACGCCGAGACGACCTTGAGGCGCTTCAGCGCGCGGGTCTTCTTCTGACCCTTGCCGGTGGCGATGACCTCGCG
Source organism: Aeromicrobium sp. (assembly GCA_035565535.1). Classification (GTDB taxonomy): domain Bacteria; phylum Actinomycetota; class Actinomycetes; order Propionibacteriales; family Nocardioidaceae; genus Aeromicrobium. Next base: position 2,391 of record DATMSF010000437.1, on the reverse strand, counting down.
CAGCGCCTCGGCCTCGGCCTCGAGGTCGAAGTCCTGCAGGCGCTTCTGGATCGCCGCGGCGCCCATGTAGCCCTCGAAGTACTTGCCGAAGCGGTAGACCATGTCGCGGTAGAGGATCTCGTCGCCCTCGAGGTCTTGGACCTTGAGGTTCTTGAACCGATCCCACACCGCGTCGAGGCGGGCGATCTCGCGATCGGAGCGGTCGCGCAGCTGCTTGGCCTCACGCTCGGCGGCGTCCTTGACCTTGCGCTTGGCGTCGGCCTTGGCGTCCTCGGCCTCGAGCGCGACCAGGTCGTCCTCGAGCTTCTTCATGCGCTCGTTGATCGCGTTGTCGCGACGATCCTCCAGCTGCTTGCGCTCCTGGCCGATCTTGGCCTCGAGCGAGGACAGGTCCTTGTGGCGGGCGTCCTCGTCGACCTTGGTGATCATGTAGGCAGCGAAGTAGATGACCTTCTCCAGGTCCTTCGGCGCCAGGTCGAGCAGGTAGCCCAGCCGGCTGGGGACACCCTTGAAGTACCAGATGTGGGTGACCGGAGCGGCCAGCTCGATGTGGCCCATGCGCTCACGGCGGACCTTGGAGCGGGTGACCTCGACGCCACAGCGCTCGCACACGATGCCCTTGAAGCGGACCCGCTTGTACTTGCCGCAGTAGCACTCCCAGTCCCGGGTGGGACCGAAGATCTTCTCGCAGAACAGGCCGTCGCGCTCGGGCTTGAGCGTGCGGTAGTTGATGGTCTCCGGCTTCTTGACCTCGCCGAAGGACCAGCTCCGGATGTCGTCGGCCGTTGCCAGGCCGATGCGGATCCGGTCGAAGTAGTTCACGTCCAGCACAGTGACTGTTTCCTCTTGTTCGAAATCTGGTTAGTGGACGGGAAGTCGTCAGACTTCTTCGACGCTCGACGGCTCGCGACGTGACAAGTCGATGCCGAGCTCTTCAGCGGCACGGAACACCTCGTCCTCGGACTCGCGCATGTCCAGCGCGCTTCCGTCGGCCGACAGCACCTCGACGTTCAGGCACAAGGACTGCATCTCCTTGACCAGCACCTTGAACGACTCGGGAATGCCCGGCTCGGGGACGTTCTCGCCCTTGACGATCGCCTCGTAGACCTTGACGCGGCCCGAGATGTCGTCGGACTTGATCGTCAACAGCTCCTGCAGGGCGTACGCGGCGCCGTAGGCCTCCAGGGCCCACACCTCCATCTCACCGAAACGCTGGCCACCGAACTGGGCCTTACCGCCGAGCGGCTGCTGGGTGATCATCGAGTACGGACCCGTGGAGCGGGCGTGGATCTTGTCGTCGACCAGGTGGTGCAGCTTGAGCATGTACATGTAGCCGACGCTGATCGGATCGGGGAAGGGCTCGCCGGAACGACCGTCGAACAACCGCGCCTTGCCCTCGGGGCCGACCATGCGCTCGCCGTCGCGGTTGGGCAACGTCGAGGCCAGCAGCCCCTGGATCTCGTCCTCGCGAGCACCGTCGAAGACCGGCGTGGCGATGTTGGTGCCCGACTCGGCCTTCTCCGCACCGATGGAGGCCAGGCGCTGGGCCCACTCCTCCTTGGAGCCCGACGCGTCCCAGCCGGACTTGGCGACCCACCCCAGGTGGGTCTCCATGACCTGGCCGATGTTCATGCGGCCCGGGACGCCGAGCGGGTTCAGCACGATGTCGACCGGCGTGCCGTCCTCGAGGAACGGCATGTCCTCGACGGGCAGGATCTTGGCGATGACGCCCTTGTTGCCGTGGCGGCCGGCCAGCTTGTCGCCGTGCGAGATCTTGCGCTTCTGCGCCACGTACACGCGGACCAGCTGGTTCACACCGGGGCTGAGCTCGTCGCCCTCCTCGGCGTCGAACACGCGGACGCCGATGACGGTGCCCTCTTCGCCGTGCGGCACCTTCAACGACGTGTCGCGCACCTCGCGCGCCTTCTCGCCGAAGATCGCGCGGAGCAACCGCTCCTCCGGGGTCAGCTCGGTCTCGCCCTTCGGCGTGACCTTGCCGACCAGGATGTCGCCGTTGGTGACCTCGGCACCGATCCGGATGATGCCGCGCTCGTCGAGGTCGGCGATCATCTCGTCGGAGACGTTCGGGATCTCCCGGGTGATCTCTTCAGGACCCAGCTTGGTGTCACGCGCGTCGACCTCGTGCTCCTCGATGTGGATCGAGGTCAGCAGGTCGTCCTGGACAACCCGCTGGCTGAGGATGATCGCGTCCTCGTAGTTGTGGCCCTGCCACGGCATGAACGCGACCAGCAGGTTGGTGCCGAGGGCCATCTCGCCCTCGTCGGTGCACGGGCCGTCGGCCAGCGGAGTGCCGACCTCGACCCGGTCGCCGACCTTGACCAGCGGGCGCTGGTCGGTGCAGGTGCCCTGGTTGGAGCGCTGGAACTTGTT
>DATMSF010000436.1:0-4032 GCA_035565535.1 Aeromicrobium sp. | reverse complement strand
CGTGATCGGCTTCCTGGTGATCAACGCGACGCAGGACGGCGGTCCGTCCATCGACCAGTCGACCCCCGTGCGGTCCCTGCCGATCCGGTCGGTTCACGACTTCGACCCCCAGGGCAGCGACGGGGAGGAGAACCCCGATCTGGTCGACCTGGCGATCGACGGCGACGTGACGACGGGATGGCCGACGACTCGCTACCTCGGTCGACCGGACCTGGGCGGGCTCAAGGACGGCGTCGGGTTGGTCGTGGATCTGGGCGGCGTGCGCGAGCTGTCGACCGTCCGGGTCCAGCTGGCGGGCCAACCCAACGACGTCTCGCTGTACGTCGCCGACCCGACCGTGGAGAAGCGCCCTGGCTCCTTGGACGGGCTGCAGCGGGTGGCGTCGATCGACGAGGTCGGCACCGACACGACGTTCTCGTTGCCCGGTGACGTGTTGAGCCGATACATCGTGATCTGGCTGCGCAGGCTGCCGGAGATCGAGGCGGGCGCCTTCCGCGGCCAGATCAACGAGATCGCGGTGCGCGGTCGGTCCTGATCGCGGAATAGCGGCAACCTAGACTGCGTTGGCACCAGTACACGAACGTCGAGGAGTGCAATGTCCGACATCCGCAACCTGATCATCATCGGATCGGGTCCTTCCGGTTACACCGCTGCGATCTACGCCGCGCGTGCCAACCTGGCTCCTCTGGTCTTCGAGGGTTCGGTGACCGCCGGCGGTGCACTGATGAACACCACCGACGTCGAGAACTTCCCCGGCTGGCCCGACGGCATCATGGGTCCTGACCTGATGGACAAGCTGCGCGCCCAAGCCGTGCGGTTCGGCGCCGAGATGGTCGCCGACGACGTCGTCAAGGTCGACCTGACCGGCGACGTCAAGATCGTCACGCAGACCGACGGCACCGAGCATCGCGCGCACGCCGTCGTGCTGGCCATGGGCTCGGGCTACCGCAAGCTCGGCATCGAGAACGAGGACCGACTGTCCGGTCACGGCGTCAGCTGGTGCGCCACGTGCGACGGCTTCTTCTTCCGCGAGCAGAACATCGTGGTGGTCGGCGGCGGCGACAGCGCACTGGAGGAGGCGACGTTCCTGACGCGCTTCGCCAGCAAGGTCACCCTGGTGCACCGCCGCGACGAGCTGCGGGCCTCCAAGATCATGCAGGACCGCGCCTTCGCCAACGACAAGCTGGAGTTCGCCTGGAACAGCGAGGTCGCCCAGATCATCGGCGAGGACAAGCTCGAGGCGCTGATCCTGCGCGACACCGAGACCGGCGAGACCCGCCGTCTGGACGCCACCGGGTTGTTCATCGCGATCGGGCACGACCCGCGTTCGGAGCTGCTCGTGGGCCAGGTCGACCTGGACGACGAGGGCTACGTGCTGGTGAACCACCCGTCCACCGCCACCAACCTGCGCGGCGTGTTCGCCGCCGGTGACCTGGTCGACCACACGTACCGGCAGGCCATCACGGCGGCCGGCACCGGTTGTGCCGCCGCTCTGGACGCAGAACGCTTCCTGGCCGAGCTCGAGTCGCCCGCCCTGGTCGACTGAAGACGTTAAATCGACAAATCGATGAGGAGACAATCTGATGGCTGATCTGGGTGTCGTGACCGACGCGGATTTCCAGAGCAAGGTGCTCGAGGCCGAGGGTCCCGTGCTGGTCGACTTCTGGGCGTCGTGGTGCGGCCCGTGCCGCCAGGTCGCCCCGATCCTCGAGGAGATCGCGGCGGAGAACGCCGACAAGCTGACGGTGCTGAAGATGGATGCCGACGCCAACCCCGTCACGCCGGCTCAGTACAAGGTCATCGGCCTGCCGACGATCAACCTGTACCACAAGGGCGAGCTGGTGCGCTCGATCACCGGAGCGAAGCCCAAGTCGGCCATCCTGAACGAGCTGGCCGAGTACCTGAACTGATTCGACTATTTGTCGATAAAGTTATTTATCCATCATCTTGACGATGCGTTCCAGGTCGTCGATCGTCGCGAACTCGATGACGACCTTGCCCTTGGTGCGACCCAGCTGGATGCGCACGCGGGTGTCGTAGCGGTCGGACAACCGGTCGGCGATCTCGGCGACCCGTGGCGAGGTCAACGTCGGGCCCGTCGTCTTGCGCTTGTTCGGCTTGGGCTGCCCGTCGGGGCCGACCGCGACGATCTCCTCCAGCGCCCGCACCGACAGCCCTTCGGCGACGACCCGGCTCGCGAGCCGGTCCTGCACCTCCGGATTCTCGATCGTGACGAGCGCGCGGGCGTGGCCGGCTGACAGCACCCCGGCGGCCACCCGCCGCTGGACATTGGGCGCCAACCGCAGCAGCCGCAGCGTGTTGCTGATCTGGGGGCGGGAGCGACCGATGCGGTCGGCCAGCTCGTCGTGCGTGCACCCGAAGTCGTCGAGGAGCTGACGGTACGCGGCGGCCTCCTCCAGCGGATTCAGCTGCGAGCGATGCAGGTTCTCCAGCAGCGCATCACGAAGCAGGTCGCTGTCGTCGGTCTCGCGGACGATGGCACCGATCGTCTTCAGACCCGCCTCGTGGTGAGCGCGCCAGCGCCGCTCCCCCATGATCAGCTCGAAGCTGTCCTTGCCGGTCTGGCGCACCACGACGGGCTGCAGCAGTCCGATCTCCTTGATGGAGTGGACCAGCTCGGCCATTGCGTCCTCGTCGAACACGCGGCGCGGCTGCTTGGGGTTCGGCACGATCTGATCGATCGGGATCTCGACGAACCGTGCACCGTCGACCTGCGTGAGTCCCGCGGCCTCGGCGGCTGCCGGTGTCGACGGGATCAGTGCTTCCAGACCGCGGCCCAGACCGCGCTTGGGTGAACTCATGTCAAGCGACTCCGCTCTGCTTGCCGGCCCTGGTGGTGATCTCTCGGGCAGCTTCCAGGTAGGCCAACGCGCCCGATGACGACGGATCGTACGTCAGGACCGTCTGTTGATAGCTGGGTGCTTCGGAGATCCGTACCGCTCGCGGGATGATCGTGCGCAACACCGTCGAGCCGAAGTGCTGGCGCACCTCGTCGACGACGCCCGACGCGAGGCGGGTGCGCGCGTCGTACATCGTCAACAGGATCGTGCTGACCTCCAGCGCCGGATTCAGGTGCGAACGGACCAGCTCGATGTTGCGGACCAGCTGGCCCAGTCCCTCCAAGGCGTAGTACTCGCACTGGATCGGAATCAGCACCTCGCGCCCTGCGACCAGCGCATTCACGGTCAACAAGCCCAAAGAGGGCGGGCAGTCGATGAACACGTAGTCGATCGGATCACCGGCTTCGGCCGAATCCTTCAGGTACGCCTGAAGCGCCTTGTCCAGCCGCGACTCCCGTGCCACCAGTGACACCAGCTCCACCTCGGCGCCCGCCAGGTCGATCGACGCCGGCAGCACGGTCAGCGACGGGATCTGCGGACACGGGCTGACCAGCTCGTCGATGTCCGTCCCCTCCACGATCGCCTCGTAGACACCGGGAGAACCCTCGTGATGTGGCACGTTCAATGCCGTCGAGGCATTGCCTTGTGGGTCCAGGTCGATCACCAGGACACGCAGCCCACGCAGCGCCATCGCTGCGGCCACGTTGACGGTCGTCGTGGTCTTGCCGACCCCGCCCTTCTGGTTCGCCACGACGAAGATGTGGGGTTGGCCGGGACGCTCGAAGACATCCGAGAACGACGTGGTCACCGCTCCCCTTTCCTGGTTTCACGTGAAACACCGATCATGTGGTGACCTCGACGACGGTGGTCGGTTCGTCGGTGCCAGCGGGGTAAGACTCCACCACGATAGCCGTGGCACCGAGCCGGTGCAGCGTCGGCTTGGCCGCCTCCACCTCCTCGTGGGCCGACCGGCCCTTCATCGCCAGCAGCACGCCCCCGGGCTTCTTGGTCAGTGGCAGGCACCAGCGCGCCAGCTTGTCCAAGTTCGCCACCGCCCGTGCCGTCACGACGTCGAACACCTCATCCACGTCCTCGGCCCGTGCCCTCACCACACGCACGTTCGGCAGGTCCAGGTCGGCCACCACCTGCTCCAGGAACACGGTGCGACGCA
>DATMSF010000435.1:0-2246 GCA_035565535.1 Aeromicrobium sp. | reverse complement strand
CGTACAAGCTGCCGCGGACTCTGGCCACCGTCCCGCAGATGCCACGTACCGCCACGGGCAAGGCGAACTACCCGGCTGCCAAGGACATCGCGGTCGCCGCGCGAGGGGAGGCCGCTCATGCGAACTGAGCTGTGCGAGCGGTTCGGCATCGAGGTGCCGATCTTCGCGTTCACGCCGTCCGAGCACGTCGCGGCTGCCGTCTCCCGCGCAGGCGGTCTGGGAGTCCTGGGTGCCGTTCGCTTCAACGACGCCGACGACCTCGACCGCACCCTGACCTGGCTCGACGAGAACACCGACGGCAAGCCGTACGGCGTCGACGTCGTGATGCCGATGAAGATCCCCACCGAGGGCAAGCAGGTCGACCTCAAGGCGATGATCCCCGACGAACACATCAGCTTCGTCGAACGCACTTTGCAGCAGCTGGGCGTCCCGCCGTTGCCCGAGGGCGAAGGTCGTGACGGTGTGCTCGGCTGGCTGCACTCGGTCGCGCGATCCCACGTCGACGTGGCGCTGGCGCACCGTCCGGTGCTGCTGGCCAACGCGCTGGGATCACCGCCTGTCGACGTGATCGAGAAGGCGCACGAGCACGGTGTGGCGGTGGCGGCGCTGGCCGGTGCCGCCAAGCACGCCCTGTCGCACGTGTCGAACGGCGTCGACATCATCGTCGCCCAGGGCTACGAGGCCGGCGGACACACCGGCGAGATCGCCAGCATGGTGCTCACCCCCGACATCGTCGACGCGGTGGGACCGGACGTTCCCGTGCTCGGAGCCGGTGGCATCGGGCGTGGCCGTCAGGTCGCTGCGTCACTGGCCTTGGGCGCACAAGGAGTGTGGACCGGGTCCATCTGGCTGGGCACCGAGGAGTACCAGAACCTCAACACCAACCAGGCGATGATGGAGGCGTTCATTCGGGCCTCCAGCTCCGACACGGTTCGCACCCGCGTCTACACCGGCAAGCCGGCCCGCCTGCTGAAGACCAAGTGGACGCAGGCATGGGAGGCCGAGGACGCGCCCAGCCCGCTGCCGATGCCGCTGCAGAACCTGCTGGTCGCCGACGCGCACAACCGGATGAATCGGGCGAACGACCCCGACGCCATCTCGATGCCGGTCGGACAGATCGTCGGACACATCAATCAGGTGCGCCCCGTGGCCGACGTGATGGCCGATCTCCGCACCGAGTTCGACGCCACGGTCAAGCGGCTTTCCGCGCTCTGACCCCGCGGGTCGGTCGCCAGGGCGGAGCCCGTGAGCAGGGGTGGTTGGTCGCCAGGGCGGAGCCCGTGAGCGCAGCGAGGCGACGAGGTGTTAAGGGTTCGGCCGAGGTGGGTGGGTCCGTGTGGTTCGTCTCTGTCGGCGCCGGTCGAAAAGTGAGCAGTTCTAGTGTGGCGTGTTTTCGGCTCGAGCGGAGGGCAGGGTGTCGATCCCGGTGTTTCTGAGCCGGTGGGATGAGCCCTTGAGGGTGACGACTTCGGCGTGGTGGACGATGCGGTCGATCATGGCCGCGGCGACGACTTGGTCGCCGAACACGTCGCCCCAGCGGGCGAATGGCCGGTTCGATGTGAGGATCAGCGAGGCGTGTTCGTAGCGTGATGAGACGAGCTGGAAGAACAGGTTCGCTGCGTCCTGCTCGAACGGGATGTAGCCGACCTCGTCGACGATGAGCAGCCCGTAGCGTCGTAATCGTGCGAGTTCCTCGGCGAGCCGGCCGCGCTGATGCGCGTCGGTCAGTCGGGTGACCCATTGGGTCGCGGTCGCGAACAGCACCCGATGTCCAGTTTGGGCGGCTTTGATTCCCAGGCCGACGGCGAGGTGGGTCTTGCCGGTGCCGGGAGGTCCGAGCAGGACGACGTTCTCGGCTTTGGCCAAGAATGCGCCGGTGGCCAGATGGGCGATGGTGTCACGTTTCAACCCGGGCTGGTGGTCGAAGATGAAGTCTTCGATCGTTTTGCGTGAGTCGAATCCGGCAGCCCTGATCCGCAGTTCGGCGCCCGATGAGTTGCGGGCGGAGACTTCCCGGTCGAGCACGGCGGCCAGATACTCCTCGTGCGACCAGCCGGCGTCGCGGGCTTGGTCGGCCAACCGTGCTGCGGCTTCACGGATGCGTGGTGCTTTGAGCGCCCTTGCTAAATACTCGATCTGCTTGGCCATCTCCTCGGCGCTGTTCGTGGCGGTCATGAGGCGGCCTCGATGTCGACACCGAACGCGGTGTCGTAGTCGGCCAGATCCCGCACCACCACCTCTGTTGG
>DATMSF010000434.1:0-3622 GCA_035565535.1 Aeromicrobium sp. | reverse complement strand
ACACAGCCGGGGCACAGCATCTGGAACGCTGCTGCGATGACGACCCGATCGGCGAGGTCCTCCACGGACCAGTCGGGGCCAGTGACGTTGAGCCACCGGTCCACCGACCAGTCCTTCAGCGTGAGGGCGGGAGCTGACATGACTCTTCCGAGCCGTCCTCAGGCCTGCGCGGTGAACGGAACGGCCGGGAAATCGACCGGAACGTCGAGCGCCACGTTGATGTAGTTGGTGAACACGTTGAGGGCGACGTTCGCGATGACTTCGACGAGCTCACCCTGATCGACGCCTGCTGCTCGTAGGGTCTCGATGTCGGCGTCGCTGACCTGAGCACGGTGGCGGACGACCTTTTCGACGAAGGTCAAGATGGCCTCGGTCTTCGGGTCGTCGGAGCGGCCGGACTGCGCTTCGCGCATCTGCTCCGACGACACGCCCGCATTGCGGCCCAACGCGGTGTGCGCCGCCAGGCAGTACGCGCACGCGTTGCGGTCGGCAACGAGAACGGCGATCTGCTCGCCGATCTGCGGGCCGAGGCGTCCTCCGCCGAGTGCGCCGAAGCCCGCCCACATCATGTTGAGCGCGGCAGGGGAGTTGGCAACGGCTCGAAACATGGCCGGGGTGGTTCCGAAGGCGGCCTGGACCTCTTTCAGGACCGGTTGGACGTCTGCATGCGCAGCGGACGGATCGACGAGCTCGACGCGGGACATGATCATCTCCTCAGATAAAGTTAGGACTACTATCTAAGTCGAATCGGTTCGTGTCAAGAACTTAGGATTCCTATATGATTCAGACGTCCGATTCCGAGGAGGCCGACATGCCGAGCGACGACCTCGACGAGCGGCTGGCCGGCGCCCTGGAACGCCTCGGCCACGTGACCCGGACGATGCTGGCGCGAAGCGCCTACGCCGAGTCGGTCAGTCCTCTGCAGTACCAGCTCCTGGTGCGGCTGCGCTCGGCGTCGGCCGGACCGAGAGTCAGCGACTTGGCGGTCGCGCTCGACGTGTCACAAGCGACCATCAGTGAGGCGCTCAGTGCGATGCGGCGCAAGGGGCTGGTGCACAGGCGTCAGGACCTGGTGGACCGACGGAGCTCGGTGTTGTCGCTGACGGCCGAAGGTGAAGCGTTGTGCGACCGGCTCGACCAGTGGGACGGACCGCTGCGGCAGAACCTGTCCGGCATCGGCGAGCACGAGAAGGCGGTGGCGCTGCGCGTCATGTTGCAGCTGATCGCCGACTTCCAACGCGACGGGATTATCAACGTCGCCCGTACCTGTCTGACGTGCCGCTATCTCAGCGAGACCGAGTCCGGCGAGCGGTATCACTGCACGCTCCTGGACGTGAACCTCGGTGACGCGCAGCTGCGCGTCGACTGCAGCGAGCACGAGCTTGCAGTGTGAGGCCAGGACTCTTCACGAGGGATACGTGACGTGCCCTCCGGGCCCGACCTGCGGCGTGGCGCCCCATCGGCCGAGCTCGTGCGGCTGGCGCGGAGCTCGGCCCATCAGGTGCCAGACGACTCCTCCACGCGCGACGACGGTGTTGGAGATGAGCAACCGGTGACAGCGCCACGGCATCGGTTCACCGCACATGATCACGGTGCGCCGTTCGGTCGCAGCCAGCTCGAGTCGTTCGATCGCTGACCGGTAGGCGGGGCCGACGGTGTGATCGGCGTAGTTCTTGAAGCTGACGTTCTGCCACCCGGCGTTGATCGCGGGGTCGACGTCCTGACGTCTGCGCCGTCCCGTCAGGTCTGGGTCGTGTCGGTAGTCGATGCCCGCCGCGGCGAGCCACGTCTGCATGCGCTCGGCGTCGAACTGGGGACTGCGGCGCGAGCCGGGAAGCGCGCGGACGTCGACCAGCTGCTCGATGGCGTCAGGTGCCAGTAGCTCGAGGAACTCCTCTTGCGACCAGGTCCAGTGGCCGACCGTCCACAGTGTCGTCACAGATTGCTGTCGAGCGCCGGGAAGGTGTCGGGCAGCGCTGCGGCGGGCCCGGCGTCGTCACCTGCCATGAAGTCGTGATCCAGGCCGAGCGTGTAGGCCGCCATCGAGATCGACCCGGCGGCGTGGCCTTCGACCAGCAGGTCCATCGGCACGTCGCCGGCCAGTCCGGCGGTGTAGAGCAGCGGCAGGAAGTGGTCCGGCGTCGGGACCGACGAGTCGTAGTCGGCGTGGTCGAGCAGCGAGAGCACGTTGTCGGGTCGGTCCTGCAGGATCTCGCGGGCCGCCTCGTCGAAGCGCTCGGCCCAGTCGTAGGCCGCATCGGGTCGGGAGAAGTCGACGGCGCGCAGGTTGTGGACGATGTTGCCGCTGCCGATGATCAGCACACCTTCGTCCCTCAGCGGCGCGAGCTTCTGACCCAGCTCGATGTGCTGCTCGAAGGGCTTGAACGCATTGAGCGACATCTGGACCACGGGAATCGACGCATCGGGGAAGGCGTGCCGCAACACCGACCAGGTGCCGTGGTCGATCCCCCAGCTGTCGACGTCCTGGCCCACCCAGCGCGGCTTGCAGCAATCGGCGACCATCTCGGCCACCTCGGGGGCGCCCGGTGCCGGGTACTGCACGTCGAACAGCTCTTGCGGGAAGCCGTAGAAGTCGTGGATCGTGCGCGGTTGCGCCATGTGCGTCACGGCAGTCGCGTTGGTGTACCAGTGGGCGGAGATCACCAGGATCGCCTTGGGACGGGGGACCGCCTCGCCGAAGGCCCGCCAGGCCTCGGTGTAGCGGTTGCGCTCCAGCGCATTCATCGGGTTGCCATGGCCCAGGAAAGCAGCCGGCATGCGGTGGGTCATTGCTGAGCTCCTCACGTCCAGTCCGATGTAACCAGGTACCCGCTCGGGACGGAAGCATCCCTAGACTGACCAGGTGACGCCGGAGGAGCTCGCCGATCTGGCCAGGTTGCGCCGAGCGCGCGACCTGATGGATCGCGAGTACGAGCGGCCGATCGACGTCGCGGAGCTGGCTCGAACGGCACTGATGTCACCTGCGCACTTCTCACGAAAGTTCCGCGCCGCCTACGGCGAGACTCCGTACGGCTACCTGATGACCCGCCGCATCGAGCGCGCGCAGCTGCTGTTGCGGCGCGGAGACATGACGGTGACCGACGTGTGCATGGCCGTGGGTTGTACCTCGTTGGGGTCGTTCAGCTCCAGGTTCACCCAGCTGGTGGGCGAGACGCCGACGGCCTATCGCGCTCGCACGCACGACGACCTCGTGGGCCTACCAGGGTGTATCGCGAAGGAAGCAACTCGACCATCACGTCGGTGAGAGGCAGGGTCACTTCCTCGGGTGGTCTTCGTGGGCGTGGTGGGCTGAATCCGTGGCCTTTGAGGGCGTGGTGGGCGCGGGATTTGGGGGTGAGGTTGTCGCCTCGGGTGGGTCCGTGGGGCCAGGGGGTTTCGTGGTCGAGGTCGCATTTCCAGGCGGGGACGAGGCAGCCGGGGTGGATGCAGGTGGGGTGCTGGAATTCGAGGGCTTGGCGTAGCAGTTTGGGGGCGTAGCGGCCGTGGTACTCGATGGCCAGGATGTTGTCGGTGACGGGTTGGCGGATCATGCGCCACCAGAACGGGTTGTTCTGGTGGGTGATGTGGGTGATCCAGGCTGCGGGTGTGGTCCAGGAGCCGT
>DATMSF010000433.1:0-4075 GCA_035565535.1 Aeromicrobium sp. | reverse complement strand
CGGTCCCGCATCTCGGCGATCCGCGGAGTCAACGTCGACGGCGTGGTCCGGACGCTGGTGACGCGCGGACTCATCACCGAGGCCGGCACCGACCGCGAGAGCGGCGCCGTGCTGTACGTGACGACCCCGTACTTCCTGGAGCGGATGGGCCTGGACGACCTGAGCGACCTGCCCGACCTGGCGCCGCTGCTGCCGGAGCTGGACGACCTCGACGAGGAATCGTTCGCCGGTCCGAATCAGGCGGTTCCCGATCCGGCCGAGCCACTGCCGGAGTCCCACGACGCCGAGGAGGTTGCCGAGGGTGGCGTCGATGAGTGACGACTCGACGAACGACGAGCCGCAGGGGGTGCGGCTGCAGAAGGTGCTGGCAGCCGCCGGGATCGGCAGTCGTCGCCGCTGCGAGGAGCTGATGGCCAACGGGCACGTCGAGGTCAACGGCCAGATCACGACCCAGATGGGGATTCGGGTCGACCCTTCCGTCGACGTCATCCACGTCGACGGAGTTCGTCTGCCGCCTCCGAGTGATCACGCCTACGTCGTGCTGAACAAACCGCGCGGCATCGTATCGACGATGGCCGACGAGCATGGTCGCCCCGATCTGTCCGGGCTGCTCGAGGGACGCTCGGACCGGCACTTCCACGTGGGACGCCTGGACACCGACACATCCGGGTTGCTGATCTTGACCAACGACGGCGACCTCGCCCACCAGCTGGCCCACCCGTCGTACGAGGTCACCAAGACCTACGTGGCCCTGGTCGAGGGGTCGGTGAGCAATCGAATCGGTCGGCAGCTGCTGGCCGGAGTCACCCTCGACGACGGCCCCGCGCAGGCTGACCGCTTCGTGGTGAAGGATCGGTCGGGCGGTCGGTCGCTGGTCGAGCTCGACGTGCACATCGGCCGCAACCGGATCGTGCGACGCATGCTCGATCACGTGGGGCACCCTGTCATCGAGCTCACCCGGACGGCGTTCGGACCCCTGCGCCTGGGCGGGCTGGCGGTCGGCGCGATGCGCGATCTGTCCCGCGACGAGCTCGGCGCCCTCCTCGACAGCGTGCGCGCATGAACGCGGGGCGTCCGGTCCTGGTGATCGGCTGCGGCCTGATCGGCACGTCACTGGCCCTCGCGCTCAGTGAGCAAGGACGTGTCGTCCACCTGGCCGACGCGGTGCAGGCCAACCTCGAGCTCGCGGTGTCCCGCGGTGCCGGGAGTCCCGACCCGGTCGCGGACCCGGAGATCGTCGTGGTGGCAGTTCCGCCGTCCGTCGTGACCGACGTCGTGCGCGAGGCGCTCGAGCGGTACCCCCGAGCAGTGATCACCGACGTCACGAGCGTCAAGGCCGGTCTGATCGCGGCGGTCGAGCAGTCGGCTCACGGCGATCGCTTCGTGGGCGGTCACCCGATGGCCGGCAAGGAACGCTCGGGTCCGATGGCTGCTGCCGCTCGGCTGTTCGAAGGTCGACCGTGGGCGATCGTGCCGACGTCGACGTCTACTGACGGCGCCGTCGCGACGGTGACCCGGTTGGCCGAGAGCGTCGGAGCCGTGCCCCGAAGGATGGACGCGGCCACCCACGATCGTGCCGTCGCGTTGGTGTCCCACGTCCCGCACCTGGCCTCAGTGGCCGTCGCCGGACTGCTCAACAACGCACCCGACGGCGCCCTGGAGCTGGCCGGCCCCGGACTGCGGGACGTCACCCGCATCGCCGGCAGCGAGACGGGTCTGTGGATCGACATCTTGAGCGGGAACGCCGCCGAGGTCGCCCGGTTGCTCGGTCTGCTCCGCGACTCGATCGACTCCGCGATCGCCTCGTTGGGCGTCGACCCCGCATCGCTGACACAGTTCCTCGACGCCGGACGGTCCGGTAGCGAGCTGATCCCCGGACGTCACGGCGGAGCCACTGAGACACTGGCCGTGGTGTACGTCTCGGTGGAGGACCGACCCGGCGAGTTGCCACGACTCATGGCCGATACGGGAGAATCAGGAGTGGACATCAAGGACGTCCGCATCGACCACGAGTTGGACCGCCAGGTCGGACAGGTCGAGATCTCCGTCCTGGAGACAGCCGCGGACACCCTGGTCGAGACGCTCGCCTCCCGAGGATGGGCAGTACATCGGTGAAGAGGAGAACAACGTGAGTGCGCCACTGGTCGTCGCGATCGACGGACCGTCCGGTTCGGGCAAGTCCAGCACGTCGCGCGGCGTCGCCGAACGTCTCGGGCTGGCCTACCTCGACACCGGCGCGATGTACCGCGCGCTGACGTGGGCGCTGCTCGAAGCCGGCATCGACGTCACGGACCCCGACGCGGTGGCCGAGGCCGCCGAACGGGTCGTCATCGGCTCGGGCACCGATCCGCGGCAACCCACGATCCACGTCGACGGCGTCGACGTCTCCGAGCCGATTCGCGGTGACGTCGTGACGGCATCGGTCAGCGCCGTCGCGGCGGTGCCGCGCGTCCGTGAGCTCCTGGTCGACCTGCAACGCGACGCGATCGCCACCGCGACGAACGGCATCGTGGTCGAAGGACGCGACATCGGCACCGTGGTGGCCCCGCACGCCGACGTCAAGATCTACCTGGTGGCGGACCCGGTCGCTCGCGCCCAGCGACGGGCGGCGGAGCAGGGGGTCGACGACACGGCCGCGACGCAGCAGATGCTGGTGCTGCGCGACCGGATCGACTCCACCCGCGAAGCGTCACCTCTGACGCAGGCCGACGACGCCACGGTCGTCGACAGCACGTTCTTGAACCTCGACGAGGTCATCGAGACCATCGTGGGGTTGGTGCAGGGCCGATGAGCGCCGCACGCACGCTGCAACCCGGTCTGCCGGAGACCGGGCTGACGGTCCTGCGCGGCGCCTTCGGGGGCCTGATGTTGTGCCGCTGGGACGTGCGCGAACGCGGGCAGGGCTACGTCCCCGACGAGGGGCCGGTCATCATCGCCTCGAACCACGTGGGCTGGCTCGACGGTCCACTGCTGTTCATCAAGGCGCCACGCAAGGTCCACGCGCTGGTCAAGGAAGAAGAGTTCGAGGGACGAACCGGTCGACTGCTGTCCGTGATCAGCCAGATCAAGATCGCTCGTGATCGGGTCGACACCGGGGCGATGCGCCGCGCGGCATCGGCGTTGGCCGCCGGACAGGCGGTCGGGATCTTCCCCGAGGGCACCCGAGGTGACGGTGAGCTGACGCAGATCAAGAGCGGCATCGGCTATCTGGCCCTGGTCAGCGGGGCACCGATCGTCCCGCTCGCGATGTTCGGCACGCGCGAGAAGGGGGGCGACGCGTCGAGTCGCCCGGCCAAGGGTGCGCGGATCGACCTGGTCTACGGGCGTCCGTTCCGGCACGACGCCCAGCCGTGGCCGAGGACGGCCGAGATGATCGCATCGGCCACCGAAGAGATCCGCGAACACCTGGTGGCGCACCTGGCCTGGGCCAAGGACGCCGTGAAACGCGAGCTGCCCGGTCCGTTGCCGGGTGCCCCGTCCGAGCAGAAGAGTTGACGATGGCAGACAATCAGCCGGTTCTCGCCGTGATCGGGCGGCCCAACGTCGGCAAGTCGACGCTGGTCAATCGCATCATCGGGCGCCGAGAAGCCGTGGTCGAGGACGTTCCGGGCGTGACGCGCGACCGTGTCTCGTACGACGCCACCTGGAACGGTCGATCGTTCACGGTCGTCGACACCGGCGGGTGGGACCCCGATGCCAAGGGCTTGGCCGAGCGCATCGCTGCACAGGCAGAGGTGGCGATCCAGGTCGCCGACGCCGTGCTGTTCGTCGTCGACGCCACGGTGGGCATCACCGATGCGGACGAGCAGGTCGTGAGGATCTTGCGCAAGGCCGACAAGCCGGTCGTGCTGGCGGCGAACAAGGTCGACGACCAGCGCGTTGAGGCCGAGGCCGCGGCGTTGTGGAACCTGGGGCTGGGCGAGCCGTTCGTCGTCTCGGCGCTGCACGGTCGGGGGAGCGGCGACCTGCTCGATGCCGTGCTGGCGGCGCTGCCCGAGGCGCCCGAGGAGGATTGGGAGCCAGAGGACGGGCCACGCCGGATCGCGATCGTCGGCAAGCCGAACGTGGGCAAGTC
>DATMSF010000432.1:0-4209 GCA_035565535.1 Aeromicrobium sp. | reverse complement strand
CTGGTCGAGGAGCCGCCGCCGCACTTGAAGTTCATCTTCGCCACGACCGAGCCGGACAAGGTCATCGGCACCATCCGCTCGCGCACCCATCACTACCCGTTCCGTCTCGTTCCGCCGGCCACGCTGACCGACTACCTGGGCAAGGTCAGTGATGCCGAGCACGTGGCGGTCGAGCCTGCGGCCCTGCCCCTCGTGGTGCGAGCGGGTGCCGGATCGGTCCGCGACTCGCTGAGCGTCCTGGATCAGCTGCTCGGCGGTGCGGGCGAGCAGGGTCTGACCTACGACCTGGCGGTCCGACTGCTCGGCTACACGCCCGACACCCTGCTCGACGAGGCTGTCGACGCGATGGCTGCCGGCGACGGTGCCACGGTGTTCGGCGTGGTCGACAAGGTCATCGAGTCCGGCCAGGATCCGCGCCGCTTCGCCGAGGACTTGTTGCAGCGGCTGCGGGACCTGATCGTCATCTCGGTCATCCCCGACGCCGGCGCGCAGGGCCTGGTCGAGGTGCCGGAGGATCGCATCGAGCAGCTGAAGGCCCAGGCGAAGGGATTCGGTCCGGCCGAGCTGACTCGCACCGCCGACATCGTCAACACGGCCTTGGTCGACTTCCGCGGAGCGACGGCCCCCCGCATGCTGCTGGAGCTGATGTGCGCCCGCATCCTCGTCCCCGGCGCCGATGCCTCCCTGGGCGGACTCCAGGCCCGCCTGGACCGCCTCGAGAAGCGCATCCTCTCCTCGGGCTCCCCCACCCCCGCTGATGAGTCACGTATTCCCGCTGATGAGTCACCTATTCCCGCTGATGAGTCGAATTCCGGTCGCGATGAACCGACTCGACCGGCCGAGGAACCTCGGTCGAGCGGTGCGCGCAACACTCGGGCCCCCGAACCGACGGCACCTGCGCCGGCCGCAGTGACTCCTGATCAGCAACCAGTGACTCGCGAGCCGGAACCAGTGACTCCTGAGCCGGAACAGGTGACTCATCAGCGGGACGCGGGAGCCATGTCGTCGGCGGATCTGAGGCGGCTGTGGCCGGAGGTCCTCACCAAGGTGCAGGCGCTGCGCCGCTTCGCGTGGGTCATCCTGAGCCAGAACTCCCAGGTCGTCGGCGTGGAGGGCGACACGCTCACGCTCGGACTGGTCAATGCCGGCGCGCGTGAATCGTTCGAGAAGAACAAGGTGGCCGAACCGTTGGCGCAGGCCCTGTCCGAAGTCGTCGGCGGCACCTGGCGTATCGAGACCATCATCGACGTCACGGCAGGATCCCGCGAGACTCCACAGACCAGCACTCCGACTCCGCCGAAGCCTGCTGCGCCGCCGGCAGCGCCCGAGGCGATCCAACAGGCCCGCGACCGCCTCCACGAGCAGGCCGAGGAACACGACCCCGATGCCGACGCCAGCGTCGACGATCCGGTGGTCGACGACGGCAGTACCGACCCCGTCGACCTGCTGTCCCGCGAGCTGGGGGCCGAGATCATTGACGAGTCCACCCACGAGTGACGGCACGACGGTGCAGCGGCGCCGTCTCGACCTGGATCTGGACCCGTTCGACGTCCTGCGACGATTCCGCGACCGCGACCGGCTGGTCGCCTTGGTGGGGTCGTGGCATCACGGCGAGGCGCTGATCGCCTTCGATCCCACCCACGTGCTCGACGGCGACCCGTTCGACATCGATCTGCCACCTGTCGCGGCGGACGGATTCGGTGGCGGATGGATCGGTGCGTGGGGGTACCAGCTCGGCTCGTTGATCGAGCGGCTGCCGCCCGTCCCGAGACGCCCCGTGTGGCAACCGGCGCACCGCATCGCGTTCTACGACCACGTGCTGCGTCTGACCGACGGCGTGTGGTGGCTCGAATCGCTGGTCGTCGACGACGACCGCGACGCCGCGATCCTGCGAGCGCTCGCCGCCGACGTGGTGCCGGCCGACTTCGTCGTCGGCGACTTCACGATGAAACCTTCACCCGAAGGTCACCGCCTCGCACTGGCGAGCGTCCTCGACCACATCGCGGCTGGCGACGTCTTCCAGGCCAATCTGTGCGCGAGGCTGGAATCGGACTTCCACGGTGACCCGGTGGAGCTGTTCTGCACGGGAGCGCAGCAGCTGCGGCCGGCGTTCGGCGCATTCGTGTCGTCGCCGCACGGTGCGCTCGCAAGCTTCTCGCCCGAGCTGTTCCTGCGGCGCACGGGCGACGAAGTGCTGACCTCACCGATCAAGGGCACGGCGCCGCTGGACACCGACCCGGACGAGCTGGTCGCGTCGGCGAAGAACCGCGCCGAGAACGTCATGATCGTCGACCTGATGCGCAACGATCTCGGACGAGTCAGCGTGCCCGGTTCGGTACGTGTGCCTGCGCTCACCCGAGCCGAACGACATGCGGTCTGGCACCTGGTCTCCGACGTCGTCGGGCACCTGGACCACGACGTCACCGACAGCGACCTGCTGCGCGCGACCTTCCCGCCCGGTTCGGTCACCGGCGCGCCCAAGGTTCGCGCGATGGAGATCATCGCCGAGCTGGAGTCCACCGCGAGGGAGGCGTACACCGGCGCCATCGGTCACGTCAGCCCCGCGGCCGGGATGGAGCTCAACGTCGTCATCCGGACGTTCGAGATCAGTGGCGACCACATCTGGCTCGGCGTCGGCGGCGGTGTCGTGGCCGATTCGACTCCGCTGGGCGAGTACGCCGAGTGTCTGATCAAGGCCCGACCGCTCATCGAGGCCATCGGTGGCCGCCTCACGCTGACGGTCGACGAGCACGACACCGGCCACGACCGAGCTGTCGAATCGGTCGAGACCGTGGCCGCCGACCCCGCCGCAGGGGTGTTCGACACGATCCTCGTCGTCGACGGCACGGCTGTCGATCTCGACGCACACCTGGCCCGACTCGACGCCTCGGTGCGCGCCGTCTACGGCACCACGGTGCGCGCCGGCCTCGACGACGCCGTGATCCGGCGTGCTCGCCGACTCGTCGGCCCCCATCGACTGCGCATCGACGCACGGCCGGTGGACGACGACGTCGACGTGACGATCACGGTCGCGCGACTCGACGAAACACCGGAATCCTGGCGACTCGTGCCACGGACCGTGGCCGGCGGACTGGGCGAACACAAGTGGGCCGACCGTCGCGGCCTCGACGGCGGTCCGGGAGAAGGCGGCGACCTGCTCGTCGTCGACACCGACGGCTCCTTGCTCGAAGGTGGCCGATCGTCGCTGTTCGTCGTGCACGACGACGGCGTCCACACCCCGCCGACGGACGGCCGCATCCTGCCGGGAACCGCGCGAGGACGCATCGTCGAGCTGCTGCGCCGTGCCGGCGTCCCGGTGTTCCAGCGCCGGCTGACGGCAGATGACCTGAACCGTGCCACCGAGGTGTTCGTCGTCAACGCACTGCGCGGCGTCGTTCCGGTCACCGAGGTCGACGGTCATGGTCGTTGGCCGATCGGACGAACGACGGCATGGCTGCGAGACGAGTTGTGGAGATTCTGGCGCGGCGATGCTCCGACCTCGTACGGGGGCGCGGCGGCCGATCGGCGCGGCGCTCGCGTGCTGTTCATCGACAACTACGACTCGTTCGTCTACAACCTGGTGCAGTACGTGGGCGAGCTGGGTGCCGCCGCCGAGGTCGTCCGCAACGACGCCGTGACGGTCGAGCAGATCGAGGCGGCCAGAGCGGCCGGAGAGCTCACACACGTCATCATCTCGCCAGGCCCGGGCACGCCTTCGACCGCGGGGGTCAGCGTCGAGTTGGTGCGGCGGCTGGGACCGACCACCCCCATCCTGGGTGTCTGCCTGGGGCACCAGGCGATCGCCGAGGCGTACGGCGCGCGGGTCGTCCGTGCTCCGGAGGTCGTGCACGGCAAGCCGTCGCTGGTGCATCACGACGGGCTCGGACTCCACGAGGGGCTGCCCGACCCGTTGGTCGTCGCCCGTTACCACTCGCTGGTCGCCGACGAGTCGACTCTGCCACCCGAGCTCGTCGTCACCAGCAGAACTGCCGGCGGCGTCGTGATGGGACTGCGACACGCGACCCACCCTGTCGAGGGCGTCCAGTGGCATCCGGAGTCGATCCTGACTCGACACGGTCACGAGCTGCTCGCCACCTTCTTGCGCGGAGTCTGACACACGTGTGGGAGCGCCGGATCGTTGGCCTCGACGCGTAGGCTGGCGGCGTGTACGACGGCGTGATCCAGGACCTCATCGACGAGCTCGGTCGA
>DATMSF010000431.1:0-4794 GCA_035565535.1 Aeromicrobium sp. | reverse complement strand
CGCGTGGCGACGTGCCGTACACGGCAGTCGACGAACCGAGCACCAGCTTGGTCACGGTGGACGCCCGCTGACACGCCGCCAGCAGCTGCATCGTGCCGATGACGTTGAGCTCCTTGTTCGACGAGCCGCCCAACCGGCCACGCATGGACGGGTTGACGTCCAGGTGCACCACCGTGTCGACGTCCTCGACGGCGATGACCTTGCCGATGACCGGGGTGCGAATGTCGGCGCGCACGAACTTCACGCCGCCGAGGTCCGCATCCGGTACGACCGTGTCGACCCCGATGACGCGCGTGATCGCGCCGCGACCACTCGCGGGCCCGGTCTCGGCGAGGTCGGCCAGGTAGCGCGCCGCCCGAGAGGCGAACTTGCGCGCGACCCCGGTCACCAGCACGGTCCTACTCATGGCGGGTTCTGCGTGCGATTACTTGCCGAGCTTGCGACGCTGCACGCGGGTGCGCTTGAGCATCTTGCGGTGCTTCTTCTTCGACATGCGCTTGCGACGCTTCTTGATGACAGAACCCACGAAAGACTTCCACTTCTGTCGACACCTGTGCCGACGCGCTCAGAGATACCGACAGGTCGCCGATAACTCCCCTAGGTTACAGGCGATCCACGGCGAACCCACAGGCGACCGCCGTTCGCGACCTCACGACCGTGCTGGTCAGCCGGCCTCGTAGAAGGACTTCTCCAAGAACGCCTGCACGGCGTCTTCGGGGACACGGAAGGAACGGCCCACGCGTACAGCCTCGAGCTCGCCTGAATGCACCAGCCGGTAGACGGTCATCTTCGAGACTCGCATCTGCGCTGCCACCTCGGCGACGGTCAAGAACGTCGGTCCGGATGCCATGGGGGATCACCTCTTCCTGAGAGAGGCACGCGCGCTCTCTGGCTTCCCCACCAGAGATGTCGCGCGCGTGCCTGAAGTAGAGAGTAGTGCCTCAGGAGGCGTGAGGGACAGGGGTCGTGGGAACATTTGCCCATACCACAGATCCTGACTGCGGTTCCAGGAGTTTTTTCACCGTCAGGGTTGGGGGTCCAGACCCCACAGCGGGAAAGTCGCCATTCGCGTGGCCTGGATCGACCGGTCGAGCCAGCTGGCCGGGTCGTATCCGAGGCTCCAGTCGCGGTAGGCCGGATTCCGTCCGTCGGTCATCGTCGACAGGGCCGGCGTGCCGCGCATCTGCTGGATCCGGTCGCGCCAACCCGGCGAGGTCAGCTGCTCGGGCTCCAGCGGGTGCCCCGACACGATCGCGAGCAGATGCGCCCACGCCCGCGGAACCACGTCCAGGACCGCGTACCCGCCTCCACCGGTCGCGACCCACTTGCCCCCGGTGATCTCCGCGGCGAGGTCACGCAAGGCCAGGTAGGCGGCTCGTTGACCGTCCACCGTCAGCATCAGGTTCGTCAGCGGGTCGTCCATGTGCGAGTCGCAGCCGTGCTGGGTGACCAAGATGTCGGGGGCGAAGGCCCGCAGCAGCGGCGGGACGACCGCGTGGAAGGCGCGCAACCAGCCTGCATCGGCGGTGCCCGGCGGCAGTGGAACGTTGACGGCCGAGCCGGTGGCGTGCTCGCCGCCGACCTCGGTGGAGTACCCGGTCCCGGGGAACAGCGTCTGCGGGCTCTCGTGGAGCGAGATCGTCAGGACCCGCGGGTCGTCCCAGAACATCTTCTGCACGCCGTCGCCGTGGTGGGCGTCGACGTCGACGTAGGCCACCCGATGTGCGCCGTTGTCGAGCAGCCACCGGATCGCCAGTGCGACGTCGTTGTAGATGCAAAAGCCGCTCGCATGACCCGGCATCGCGTGGTGCAGTCCGCCCGAGATGTTGACAGCGCGCGGCGCCTGGCCGGTCCACACGCGGCGGGCCGCCTCGACGCTGGCCCCGGCGATCAGCGCGCTGGCCTCGTGCATGTGCCCGAACACCGGGTTGTCCTCGCTGCCCAGACCCAGCGTCATGTCCGAGCCGTGCGGATGAGCACTGAGGTGCTGGACGCGCTCGATGTACTGCGGGGTGTGCACCAGTGCCAGCTCGTCCTCCGTCGCCGGGACCGCACCGACGACGTCGAGACGGTCCAGCACCCCCAGCTCGCGCGCCAGCTGCATCGTCAGATCGATACGCACCGGCGCCATCGGATGAGTGGCCCCGAAGTCATAGGACGTCAGCGCCTCGTCGAACACCACACAGGCGCGATCGGACATGGACCCAGCGTATGTCCCGCCCCGAGACTCCCGACACTCCCCCGGTGAGTTCAGCCACTTGAACACCATGAGGGCATGGTGTTCCTGCACTCCTCATGGCTTGCATGCCATGAGGAGTGCGCGATTCCCATGACCTCATGGTGTTCGTGGGATCAGGAGCCCGACAGTTCTGCAGACCGGGCGGCGGCCGAGCGGATGCCGTCCCGCAGCCCCGAGGCGACACCGCGGGCGTCGAACGTGGCGATGGCCGCGTACGTCGTGCCGTTCGGGGACGTCACCCGGCGCCTGAGCTCCTCGGCTGATTCGGCCGACTCGGCGAGCAGCTTGGCCGAACCGACCAAGGTCTGCGTGGCCAAGGTGCAGGCGACCTCCGGTTCCAGACCCAGCTCGACGCCGGCCGCGATCATCGCCTCGGCCAGGTAGAACACGTACGCCGGCCCTGAGCCCGACACCGCCGTCACGGCATCTTGCGCGCTCTCCGGAACCACGACGACCTCGCCGCCGGACCCCAACAGCTCGACGACCTGCTCCAACCGTTCGGCGCTGACGTGCTCGTTCGGGGAGATCCCGAACATGCCCTCGCCCACCAGCGCCGGGGTGTTCGGCATCGCGCGGACGACACCTAGGGACCGACCCAGCACCGCCTCGTAGGTGGCGATCCGGATCCCGGCGGCCAACGACACCACCGTGGCGCCGTCCTCGACCGCGTCGGCGATCTCGATCAGCAGCGTTGGAACGTCCTGCGGCTTGACCACGACGAGGACGACATCGGCACCTCGTACGGCCGTCGCGTTGTCGGTGACAGCGACGCCGTACTGCTCGTGCAGCTCGGCGGCTCGCTCCTCACGCTTCTCGCTGACGGCAACGCGGTCGGCCGGCATGCCAGATCGTAGAATCGCCGACAGCAGCGTCTCGCCCATCACGCCGGCACCCAGGATCGCGACTCTGCTCGGAGTGGTCATGGAACCGAGACTACTGTCGTCGCGTGCGCCGTTTCCGTCCCGACCCGTTCATCGTCGCCCTCGTCGCGGCGGCCGTGATCGCGTCGGTGCTGCCCGCGCGCGGTGCCGCGATGGATGCTCTGGACGCACTGACACCGGTCGTGATCGGCATGTTGTTCTTCCTCTACGGCGCCCGACTGTCGACCGAGGAGACGCTCTCGGGGGTCAAGCACTGGCGACTGCACGGGGTGATCCTCGCGACGACCTACGCCCTCTTCCCTCTTCTTGGCCTGGCGAGCACACTGCTCGAGCCGGCGATCCTCACCCCCGGACTCGCCTCCGGGGTGCTCCTGCTGTGCCTGGTGCCCTCGACCGTCCAGTCGTGCGTCGTCTACACCCGGATCGCCGGCGGCAACGTCGCAGCAGCGGTCGTCAGCGCGTCGATGTCCAACCTGCTCGGCGTGTTCCTCACCCCCGCACTCGTGGCGTGGCTGATGGCAGCCGACGCAGCAGTCGATGCCGGGTCGGTGCTGCGCATCGTGGCCCAGCTGTTGGCGCCGTTCGTCGTCGGTCAGCTGGTCAGGCCGTGGATCGGTCGTTGGGTCGAGCGCAACGACCGCCCGTTGCGGGTCTACGACCGGGCGACGATCGTCCTGGTCGTGTTCGTGGCCTTCAGCAAGGGCACCGACGCCGGGCTGTGGTCGACGACGTCGGTGCACGACCTGGTCGTCGTCGCGCTCGTGTGCGCCGCACTGCTCGCGATCGTGATGGGTTGGTGCGTGCTCGTGGGCCAGGCACTCGGGTTCAGCTTCGAGGATCGGATGCCGCTGCTGTTCTGCGGGTCGAACAAGAGCCTGGCCAGCGGGCTGCCGATCGCCTCGGTGCTGTTCCCCGGCCCCACCGTCGCCTTCATGGTGCTGCCGTTGATGATCTACCACCAGCTGCAGATCATCACCGGTTCGGTCGTCGCCTCACGAATCGCCAGGGCTCACGACGTGTGAAGCCGGGCGAACGCCAGCGCCTCCAGCAACAACGCCTCCTTGGCAGCGGTGTCGGGGGCCTTGCGGGTGCCGATCTCGACGACGACCTCGCCGTCGAATCCACCGTCGATGACCTCGCGGAGGAACTCGGCGCACGGTTGGTCACCGCGCCCCGGCACCAGGTGCTCATCACGTGCGGTCCCGCTGCCGTCGGCCAGGTGGATGTGCGCCAGCCGAGGCCCCAGATCCCGCGCGAGCTGCAGCGCATCCTGCCGGGCCGTCGACGTGTGGGACAGGTCGACCGTCACGTGTGCGTACTCGTGGACCGACGGATCCCAGCCCGGGACGTAGGCCTGGAACTCGCGCTTCCCGGTGCGCCACGGGTACATGTTCTCCACCGCGAACGTCAGGTGGTACTCACGCTCGAGGTTGAACACGCCCTCCACGAAGCCCTTGCCGTAATCGCGCTGCCAGCGGAACGGCGGATGCACCACGACCACCTCGGCGCCGACCTCGAGCGCCATCTCGGCGCTGCGATGCAACTTGCCCCACGGCTCGGTCCCCCAGACGCGCTGGGTGACCAACAGACAGGGCGCGTGGACCGAGACGACCGGGATCTCGTGGAAGGCCGACAACGCCTTGACCGCATCGATGTCCGCGCTGACGTCGTCGA
>DATMSF010000430.1:0-2450 GCA_035565535.1 Aeromicrobium sp. | reverse complement strand
ATGCCGCCGTAGACGATGAACACCTGCCCCGAGATGCGGGCCGCTGCAGGAGACGCCAGGTAGGTGACGAGTGGCGCGACGTGCTCGGCGCCGTACGGGTCGACCGTCTGGCCCGACTCGTCGGGGCCGAAGACGTCGGCCGTCATGGCCGTGCGGGCTCGTGGGCAGATGGCGTTGGCGCGCACGCCGATGCGCGACAAGCCCCGCGCGGTCGACAGCGTCAGGGCGGCGATCCCGGCCTTGGCGGCCGCGTAGTTCGCCTGGCCCGGCGAGCCGGTCAGGAACGCCTCGGACGCGGTGTTGATGACGCTGGCGTCGACCGATTCGCCCGAGTCCTTGGACTTCTGTCGCCAGTACGAGGCCGCGTTGCGCGAGAGCAGGAAGTGGCCGCGCAGGTGGATCCGCACGACCTGGTCGAACTCCTCGTCCGACATGTTGAACAGCATGCGGTCGCGGGTGATCCCGGCGTTGTTGACCACGACGTCCAGGGAACCCAGCCCGTCTACGGCCGCGGCGATGAGGGCGTCCGCGGTGGCACGCTCACCGACGTCGCCCTCGACGACGCGAACCTGCCCGCCGAGCGCACCGATCTCGTCCGCGGCGTCGTCGGCCGCTCCGGGTAGATCGTTCAGCACCACCGAGGCGCCGGCGCGGGCCAACGCGACCGCCTCGGCGCGGCCCAGACCCGCTCCGGCCCCGGTGACGACGGCGACCCGTCCGTCCAACGACACACTCATGCCTGACTTGTTCTCCTCGGTTCGGCTCGCCCGGTCAGGCGTCTTCGACGATGCGCAGGGCCGCCTTCGGACAGGCGGCGACGGCTTGCTCGACCCGCGAGCGGTTCTCGTCGGTCACGGTCGGGTCGTCGATCTGCAAGAAGTCGTCATCGTCGAGGCGGAACACGTCGGGGGCCAGGGCCTCGCACAGTGCGTTCGACTCACACAGGTTGAAATCGGCTTCGACCTTGGCCATATCTGCTGACCCTCCTGGGCACCGCTTTAGTAGAACGTGTTCTAGTCTACCTCAAGGCCTCGACATCCGACAGGACCCAGTCGTTGCCCTCGCGGACGACCGTGACGAGCAGAGCAGGCTTGTTCACCTGTGCGTTCTCCACGTCCTGGGCCGTCGACACCTGGTTGAGGAACACCAGCACGGAGGCGCGGTCCTCGTCGGCCGAAACCGTCGCGGCCGCGACGACCGTGGCCGTGGCCGAGATCTTGTTCTCCAGCGTGTTCGCCCGGATCTGCGCCATCGTGCCGTCGTACTCGCTGCGGAACTTCTCGGTCATCCGCGCCTGGGCGTTCTCGATGTCGTTGTCGAACGAGTCGTGGTGGTAGGTGAACGTACGCTGCGCCATGTCTGCTGCGGCCACGAGCGAATCGGTGCGAGTCTGCTCGTCGAGCCCGGCACCACCGATCGTTGCGTCGGCCACCGCCGCCGTCGGGTCGTCGACCAGCCGCCATCCTAGGAAGGCCGTGATCGCCACCGCGGCGATCAGCGCCACGACCAGCAGGCGCGTCGTCCGGACCGCCCCCAGCCACGACGTCCGTGGCGCATCGGTCCGGTCCGCCTTCTGGTCAGCGGGTCCGGCCGGCTCCTGCTCCGACTCGGGTTCCCGGTCCTGTTGGTCCATCGGCCCCGCATCATCCGGCACCCCGTCATCCGGCACCTCGTCATCCGGCACCTCGTCATGCAGCAGCGCGTCGGTGGGTGAGGGCCCCGAGACCTGAGCAGCTGCTACCAGGTCGGCATGGCAGTACCGGCAACGGATCGCGACGTCCTTGATCCGCTCTCCGCAGTAGGGACAGGGCCGGGTCCCTCGGCGCCAGGAGACCATCAGCTCACGTACCCGACGTCGGAGACCAGCCAGCGGCCGTTCTCGTTGACCATCTCGAGCTTGATCCGCCATGGCCGCTGCTTGGGATCGTCACCGGCCGACTCGAACGTCTCGACGGTCCCGGCCGAGACGAACACGGTCGCCGAGTCGGCGTCCGCCGAGCTGATGCCGATGCTGTCGATCGTCGGGTCGGCGACCCACTTCTCGTCGACGGCCGTCTTGCGCAACGAGTCCAGCGCGGCGGTGTACTCCTGCTCGAACGTCCCCGTGGCGCCCTCGAGCACGCGCGCCGACAGCTCGTCGAATCGCGTGTGATCCATCGTCAGGAAGGCCGTCATCTCCTCCTCGGCCGCCGCGACGATCTGCGAGTAGTCGGTCGCCTGCGACGCCGGCTCGGCCCGATCGTCGAGGACGAACAGGACACCCGCGGCGACGACGAAGGCCACGACGAGGAGCAACAGCACTCGGTTCGTGCGAGTCGTACCCGTCACTGGTCCTCTCCCAGGTACTCCTTGCGCCAGTCGATGGGCGCCGGAGCGTACTTCATTCCACGCATGTTGATCGGAGCGTCCGACAGACACTTGGCCGGATAGTACGGCAGGAAGTCCACCTG
>DATMSF010000429.1:0-1817 GCA_035565535.1 Aeromicrobium sp. | reverse complement strand
GTCTCGCTGGTCGCCGCCGCCGTCTCGCTGCTCGTGCTGCCCGCCCTGTTCGCCGTCCTCCAGCACCGCGTCAACGCACTGGCCCCCCAGCGGTGGCGCCGAGCCCAGGAATCGGAATCGCGCTCGGAGGCGCACGGCTTCTGGTACCGCCTGTCGAAGTTCGTGATGCGGTTCCGCCTCGGCACCGCTCTGGCCGGCACCGCGATCCTGATCGCCCTGGGCCTGCCGTTCCTGGGCGTGAAGTTCACCGGTGTCGACGCCTCCGTGCTGCCGGACTCGGCGTCGGCCAAGGTCGTCGACGCGACGTTGCGCGCCCAGTTCGACGGCGCCGATGCCAGCCCGATCGTCATCGCCGTCAGCGGTCGGGCGGTCGATGAGGAGTACGTGGCCGACTACGCCGACCGGGTACGTGACCTGCCGGGCATCGAGCAGGTGTCCCAGCCGCAGTTCCTGGGTCACGAGACGTGGCAGATCAACGTGCTGTCCCGGTACGCGACGCTCGACGAGCGCACGCGCGACCTGGTCGAGCAGATCCGCGACATCAACGCCCCGGGGCTCGCTCTCGTCGGTGGCGCCGCCGCCGAGCAGGTCGATCAGGTCGACTCGCTCGCGGCGAGCATTCCCGCAGCCGCCGGCATCCTGGCCGCGCTGACGTTCATCACGTTGTTCGTGATGACCGGTTCGGTGGTCCTGCCGATCAAGGCGCTGATCATGAACCTGCTGACGATCTCGGCGACCTTCGGCATCCTGGTGCTGATCTTCCAGGACGGCCGGTTCGAGGGGCTGCTCGACTACACGAGCCAAGGCGGCCTGGAGTCGTCGCAGCCGGTGTTCTTGTTCGCGGTCGCTTTCGGCTTGTCGACCGACTACGCCGTGTTCTTGCTGACCCGTATCAAGGAGGCGCGCGACAACGGCGCCGGCGAACGCGAATCGGTGGCGCTCGGCCTACAGCGCACCGGCCGCATCGTCACGGCAGCGGCCCTGCTCTTCGCGATCGCGCTCGGGGCGTTCGCGACGTCGGAGATCATCTTCATCAAGGAGCTCGGAGTCGGCACCGCCGTCGCCGTCCTGATCGATGCGACCCTGGTCCGGGCCCTGCTCGTGCCGTCGCTGATGGCGATGCTCGGACGAGCGAACTGGTGGGCCCCCAAACCACTGCGCCGCCTCCACGACCGCGTCGCCCTGACCGAGGGCTAACCCCCGAATTTTGCGGAGGGATGCACCGGTTTGACCCGTGGAACTGGTGCACGACCCCGCAAAATTCGGGGGTGGGGGACGGGTGCTCTGCGTCGGCGTCGACCCGTTTTGTCCTGGCCCGGATCGGTAGGTTAGAGTTGCGTGCGCAATGAGGCCCCGTGGCGCAGTTGGTTAGCGCGCCGCCCTGTCACGGCGGAGGTCGCGGGTTCGAGTCCCGTCGGGGTCGCAGATCATCAGGCTCCCGCACCGAGAAATCGGTGCGGGAGCC
Organism: Aeromicrobium sp.; assembly: GCA_035565535.1. Taxonomy (GTDB): domain Bacteria; phylum Actinomycetota; class Actinomycetes; order Propionibacteriales; family Nocardioidaceae; genus Aeromicrobium. The sequence goes on along the minus strand of DATMSF010000429.1, from coordinate 352 downwards.
TGATTCTTGTACCGCCAGTCGGCGCGATCCGAGGTGATCTGCGTCCCATCTGGCGCTCGACGGGAATCTCGGCGACGTACCTAGTAGTTGAAATCGATATGACTTCCGTTGCCATCGACAACCGCTTTGCCGTGACCGAACCGACGCTGGATCTGCTCTTCCGCGAGGCACGCACCGCCAACACCTTCACCGACGAACCCGTCTCGGTCGATCAGGTTCGTGAGGTGTTCGAGCTGATCAAGCTCGGCCCGACGATGATGAACAACCAGCCGCTGCGACTGCTGCTGGTCGAGCAGGGCGAGGGCCGCGAGCGACTGGTCAAGCACATGGGTGGCAACAACGCGGGCAAGAC
>DATMSF010000428.1:0-3976 GCA_035565535.1 Aeromicrobium sp. | reverse complement strand
GGCAGCGGCGCAGCTCACGACGACGTCACCCCGACGACGCTCGGGTCGCCCACTGCCGGACCAGGTCGATCCGTTGCTGCAGTTGCTCGGCCGATGCCTGAGGGGCCGGTGGGCCTCCGCACGCCTGCCGCAGCCGATTGTGGATCACGCCGTGCGGCTCGCCGGTGCGGTGGTGCCACGCGCCGACCAGGCCGTGCAGCTCACGACGCAGGTCGTCGCGACGAGCAAAGGTGGCCATCTCCTCCAGCTCGGCCTGGCGCACGTTCTTCGAGCGCGTCGCCCGCGTCCGCCTGAGCAGATCGGCCACCTGTTCGTGCTCGAGCAGACCGGGGATCCCGAGGAAGTCCAGCTCCTGCTCGTCGTCGGTGAGCACGTCGTACTCCACCGCACCGTGGAACTCGTCACCGTCGTAGACCACCCGGTCGAACGTGGCCTGGCTGCCGAGCGCCTGGTAGCCGCCGAGCAGCTCATCGGGGGCCTGCTCCTGCGCGTTGGCGCGCGCCAGCAGCTCGGCTTCTGCGGCGAACAGGTCGGCCTCGTCCTTGACCGGACGACCGATCACGTGATCGCGTTCGGTCTCCAGCGCGGCAGCCAGTCCCAACAGTCGCGGAATGCTGGGCAGGAAGATCGTGGCGGTCTCACCCTTGCGACGAGCGCGCACGAACCGGCCGACGGCCTGCGCGAAGTACAGCGGTGTCGACGTCGGCGTGGCGTAGACGCCCACCGCGAGCCGCGGCACGTCGACACCTTCACTGACCATGCGGACCGCCACCATCCACGCAGACGTTCCCGCGGAGAACTGCGCGATGCGCGCGCTGCTGCCCGACTCGTCGGACAACACCAACGCCGGCGCCTCTCCCGTCAGCTCGGTCAACAGCTCGGCGTAGGCACGTGCCGCGTCCTGATCGCCGGCGATGACCAGACCGCCCGCGTCCGGGACGTCGCGACGCACCTCGGTCAACCGACGGTGCGCTGCGGACAACACCTCGTGCATCCAGGCACCGTCGGGGTCGAGTGCGGTTCGCAGGGCCTGCGCCGTCGCTTCGCGATCCAGCGGCTCACCGAGCCGTGCCGCGATCTCGTCACCCGCGCGGGTCCGCCAGTGCATCTGACCGGAGTACGCCATGAACAGCACGGGACGCACGACACCGTCGCGCAGGGCTTCCCCGTAGCCGTAGGTGTAGTCCGACCGACTCGTCAGGGCGCCGTCGTCGCCGACGTCGTACCGGACGAACGGGATCGGGTTGTCATCGGAGCGGAACGGAGTTCCTGTCAGCAACAGCCGCCGCGCGGCCGGATCGCAGGCCTCGTCGACCGCCTCACCCCAGCTGAGCGCGTCGCCGGCGTGGTGCACCTCGTCGAGGATCACCATGGTCCGACGACTCGCCACCCGCACGTGGAACGCATGTGGCGCCACCGCCAGACCGGCGTACGTGACGGCGAACCCGACGAAGTCCGGTGCCAGCACGCCATGGACCGACAGCTGGGGGTCGATCGGCAACCCCATTCTGTGGGCCGCCTGGGCCCACTGGGTCTTCAGGTGCTCGGTCGGCGCGACGACCATGAGGCGATCGATCTCGCCGCGCGCCATCAGATCGGCTGCGATCGTCAGAGCGAACGTGGTCTTGCCGGCGCCTGGCGTGGCGACGGCGAGGAAGTCGCGCGGTCGCGTGCGCTGATAGCGGTCGAATGCTTCTTGCTGCCAGGCCCGAAGTGCCTGGCTACGCGTCACCCGAGCCGTCTCCTCCCGAGTCGCCGGGGTCCATGCTCTCCCAGATCTCCTTGCACTCCGGGCAGACCGGGAAGCGCTGCGGGTCGCGACTGGGCGTCCACACCTTGCCGCACAGGGCGACGACCGGATGGCCCATCACGATGGCCTCGGTCAACTCGTCCTTGGGCACGTAGTGGGAGAAGCGCTCGTGGTCACCGTCCTCCGTGCGCAGATCCGTGCGCTCGTCGGTGATCGTCTGCGTACCTCGACCGAAGAATCCCACGCCCCCACCATACCCGCGCCCGGTAGCGACCGGTTCAGTTCGCCGACGGGTCGGACGGAAATGTCGACCAGAACCGCAGATCACCGTGTTGACGCCGCATCACCTCGTGCCACAGCTCCTCCGGGCGTGGCGACAGCAGGTCCTCGTCGCGGGCGTCGACGACCAACCACGACGCCTCGTCCAGCTCGTCCTCGAGCTGCCCCGGTGCCCAGCCGGCGTACCCGGCGAACACCCGCAAGCCGACCAGCTCGCCGGAACCGGGGACCGGTCCGTCCAGGTCGACCAGTCCGATGTGGCCGCACATCGGTTGCCACCCGACCGTTGTCGGCAGCTTGTCGTGGTCGGCCAGCCCGACCGCGAGTGCGCTGTCGACCTGGACCGGGCCGCCGTGGAACAGGCAGACCGGCGCGGCGACGAGATCTGCCCAGTCGGGCAGGACGTCGTCGACATCGGCATCCAGCGGCCGGTTGACGATGACCCCGAGTGCCCCGTCGTCGTCGTGATCGAGCAGGTACACGACGCTGCGGCGGAACGGTCCGCTGTCGATCGCCGGTGTCGCGACGAGCAGGCGCCCGCGATACGACACTCCGCGCGTACTCATGGCCCCATGATGCACCCCGGATCCACAGATCGTGGGACGTCAACGGGCACCGGTCCCGCGCCCGTATCATCGGGCCCATGGCAGAGGCGCCCGCAGACGAGTTCACGGTCGACGAGCTGGCATCCCGCGCGGGCATGACGGTCCGCAACGTGCGCGCGTACGCGAGTCGCGGCCTGATCGACGCGCCACGCCTGGCCGGCCGCACGGGGTACTACTCGACCGCGCACCTGCAGCGGCTGCAGCTGATCCGCCAGCTGTTGGACCGCGGCTACACGTTGTCCGCAGTCGAGAAGGCCTTGCGGGGCACTCCTGCGTCCGCATCGGGCCCCACGCTCGACCTGATCGCGATGCTGGACCTGCCGGCCGACGACGGCACCGACGAGATCATGTCGCGAGACGACCTGGCCGCCCTGGCCAACGTCGGGCTCGACAGCAAGCTGATCGACGCGCTGGCCGACTACGGACTCGTCAGCTGGATCGAAGGGGACCAGGCCCACGTCCGTCTGGTCGAGCCGACCATCGTCCGCAGCGGTGCCGCGGCGGTGGCGATGGGCGTCACCCCCGAGACCGTCATCAGCTTGTTCCCGGTGCTCGACGATCGGCTCCGAGACGTCGCCCAGAACATGGTGCAGGCAATCGCGGCCGAGATCGTCGACCCGTTCGTCGCCGACGGGCTGCCCGAGGAGAGCTGGCCCGATCTGCTGTCGAAGATCGAGCAGCTGTTGCCGATCGCGAGCCAGATCGTGCTGGCGGTCTTCCGTCGACAGCTGCAAGAAGCGATCGACGCGCAGATCGAGGCGGAGATCCGCGCCGTCGGACGGTCGGACAAGGCCAAGAAGCGCCGTCGCTGAGCCGGGCGGGCCGAGACGAGAAGGATCCCGCCCGGCGCCGGAGGGAGGGAGGGCGCCGAACGGGATCCGGGGAGGGCGAAGTCAGGCCGCGAGGGCCGACTTCAGCCGGGACACGAGTCCACCGGTTCGGGCGGGCTCGCGGTCGGTGGGAACGGGTTCGTCGAGGATCGGGTAGGTGGCCCGCTCACGCGCGAGGCCGATGATCTGCTCGCCGTGCTCGGCGGCAGCGGGGTGGTGCATGGGGGTTCCCGAGGCGGCGGCCATCATGACGCGCTCGTTCCTGAGGCCTTTGGCCAGGACAGGGTCGTCCACGTGGCTGTCGAGCACCGAACGAGCGCCCGGGAGCGCAGCGGCCGAACGCACCCAGCAGTCGATCGCGGAGCTCTCGGGGGTGTCGGCAGTGTCGGCACCCGGGCGATCGAGCTCTCCGCTGAGCCGCTGGAACCACATCATCTGCAGCTCCAGCACCAGGTCGTCGGAGTGGGCGAACGCCTCGCGGCGCGGGTCGACGCGGTCGAGCAGTTCCTCGG
>DATMSF010000427.1:0-4696 GCA_035565535.1 Aeromicrobium sp. | reverse complement strand
GCTGACGGTGCACGACGGTGTCCGTATGGTATCCGGCGACGTGACGCCGGACACAGATCTCAACGACATTTACGGGCGGAGGTTACGACGCGGACCACCAAGAGGTGACCCGCGAGTAACAACGCTCGACGACGCACACTACCGGCCCGCCGACGTGACCGCCACCACGTGTGGCCTGTCACACAAGCGGACGGTGTTCGGCGTCCTACCGCAGCAACGACGAACGCCCGCCCCGCGCAAGCGGGACGGGCGTTCGTCAGATCTGTCGAAGAGCTCAGATCACTTCAGGTTGACCGTGGCGCCGGCGGCCTCGAGGGCCTCCTTGGCCTTGTCGGCGGTCTCCTTGTTGACCTTCTCCAGGACGGGCTTCGGCGCGCCCTCGACGAGGTCCTTGGCCTCCTTCAGGCCCAGGCCCGTCAGGGTGCGCACCTCCTTGATGACCTGGATCTTCTGTCCACCGGCAGCCTCGAGGACGACGTCGAACTCGTCCTGGTCGGCAGCAGCGGCACCCGCGTCAGCGGCACCACCGGCGGCCGGGGCCGCAGCGGCGACGGCGACCGGGGCGGCCGCGGTGACGTCGAAGGTCTCCTCGAACTCCTTGACGAACTCCGAGAGCTCGATCAGGGTCATCTCCTTGAAAGCGTCGAGCAGGTCGCTCGTGCTCAGCTTCGCCATGATGTGGCGTCCTTTCGTCTACTGAGGCCCCGAGGGTGGGGGCCCCGATGGGATATCGGGCCTTCAGCCCTCGGTTGTCGGCCCCGAGTCCGTGGACTCGGCGTCGGATGCAGAGTCCGTGGACTCGGCGTCGGTTGCGGCCTCGACCTCAGCGGTCTCGGCAGCGGTGACCTCGTCGGCCTCGGCAGCCGGTGCTGCTTCGGTCTCGGTTTCGGTCTCGGTGTCCGCCTCGGCGGCCGGGGCGGGTGCTCCGGCAGCCAACACAGACGGGTCGCTCTCGGCCTTCGTCTGCAGAGCGCCCAGAACGCGGGCGGCCTGCGAGAGCGGGGCGTTGAAGAGCGCCGCAGCATTGCTCAAGCTGGCCTTCATGCCACCTGCGAGCTTGGCGAGGAGCACCTCGCGCGACTCCAGGTCGGCCAGCTTCTTGATTTCGTCGGGGCTCAGCGCCTTGCCGTCGAGGAATCCTCCCTTGACGACGAGTGCGGCGTTGTCCTTGCCGAAGTCGCGCAGGCCCTTGGCGGCCTCGACCACGTCGCCGCTGATGAAGGCGATGGCGGTCGGACCGGTGAGGAGGGCCTCGTCGATCTCGATGCCGGCGTCCTTCGCGGCGAGCTTGGTCAGCGTGTTCTTGGCAACCGAGTAGCTGACGTTGGCGCCCAACGCACGACGCAGCTCCTGGAGCTGCTTGACGCTGAGGCCACGGTACTCGGTCAGGACAGCACCGTTCGCCTCACGGAAGTTGTCCGCGAGCTCGGCAACGGCTGCAGCCTTGTCCGGGCGTGCCATGGGTCTCCTTCCTGGCCTTGGGGCCAGACCATGTTTGCCTGGGGCCGCGACTCCCTCGCACCTGCGTGGGGGCCTGCACGAAAAAGCGCCCCGGTGCACAGGAGGCACACGGGACGCGGACGTCTCACACACAACCTGCGCGGGCCGCCCTGTCGGGCACTTCGGATCCGATCTGTCGATCGAACCAACCAGCGGTCTTCGGCGCGTCCAGTCTAGGCGTGAATCGACGCCTGTGCAAAACGACCCGAACCAGACGTGACGGACGTCGGTGGGCGCAGCCCGCGTGAGCCGCACCCACCGACGCCTCGTGGTGTCCAGGCGGTGATCAGCCGGCGCCGGCCCCCGACATCATGGCTCCGAGATCGAGGTCGGTGATCTCGTCGGCGCCGGGTGCGGTGATCGAGACGTCCTTGCCCCAGTCGGTGAAGTCCATCTGCAGGCTCTGGCCCATCATGTCCATCGTCATCCGTCGCACCAGGTTGTCGTCGCCGACGTAGAAGCGATACGTCACCACCTCGGGCAGACCCGTGGTGTCCTGGCCCTGCACCTCACCGAGCTTGCGAGCGTCGACGGTCACGTCGTACGCCTGCGTGTCGACGCCGTCGATCTTCTGGGCGTCGTCGACCTTCTCGAAGGTCTGGACCGCCTCTCCGAAGGCGTCGAACTGCTGGCTGACGTTGGACTGCTGAGCCAGCGAGCCGAACTCCTTCGTCAGCGGGTTGGAGGTGTCGGTCAGGTCGACGACCGCGTACTTGTCGCCGGTCAGCTGCGGCATCTTCATGAACAGCTTCTGCTCGGCCAGCACCATGTCGATCGTCATGCCCGAGACCGACATCGACAGCGTCATCGCGGTGTCCGCCGGATTGTCACCCATCGTCTGATCGCCCTCGGCCGTCATGACCCCGGAGGCGTCGAGCTTGACGTGCACCGAACCGGCCTTCTGCATCGCGGTGCCGATCTGCTCGGCGAAGTTGTCCTGCATCAGAGCGCCGCTCGACGTGGAGGTGGACGTCTTGTCCGAAGATCCCGTCGAGGACGTCGAGTCTTCCTTGTCGCCACACCCGGCGATGAGCGCCGTGGACATGACGAGGGCAGCGGCTGCGGCCGCGAGCTTCTTCAATCGCATGACCGGAAGCCTACCGACACCATGCCCGTCCGAGCCCGCTCGACCCGGACACCCCGACCGGCCTGCCGATCCTGGATCCGACACTCCCGGAGACGAGGAAGGGCGGCAGCTCCGGTCGCACTTCGGATGAAGCGCGTCGGGAGCCACCGCCCTCTCGAGCGCAGCACTCACACGGTCAGGCTTCTTCGCCCGCCGCGTAGTTGCGGGTGACCGACGGATCGACGGGCACGCCGGGACCGTTGGTGGTCGAGATGGTGACCTTCTTGACGTAGCGGCCCTTCGAGCTGGCCGGCTTCAGACGCTGGATCTCGTCGTAGGCCGCACCGTAGTTCTCGGCGAGCTGCTCGGCGGTGAACGAGGCCTTGCCGATCACGAAGTGCAAGTTGGCGTGACGGTCGACGCGGAACTGGACCTTGCCGCCCTTGATGTCCGAGACGGCCTTGGCCACGTCGGTGGTGACGGTGCCGGTCTTGGGGTTCGGCATCAGGTTGCGCGGGCCGAGCACCCGGCCGAGCCGGCCGACCTTGCCCATCATGTCGGGCGTGGCGACGACGGCGTCGAAGTCCAGGTAGCCGCCGTTGACCTTCTCGACCAGCTCGTCGGCACCGACCTCGTCGGCACCGGCCTCACGCGCAGCATCAGCGTTGGCGCCGGTGGCGAAGACCAGGACCCGGGAGGTCTTGCCGGTGCCGTGCGGGAGGTTGACGGTGCCGCGCACCATCTGGTCGGCCTGACGAGGATCCACGCCCAGGCGGATCGCGACGTCGACGGTCGAGTCGTACTTGCTGCTGCCGGACTCCTTGGCCAAGGTGGTCGCCTGCAGCGGGGTGTAGAGGGCGTCGCGGTCGATCTTCCCGGCGGCGGCGCGGTAGGCCTTGCTTCGCTGTGTCATCTGAATGTCTTTCGTGTTGATCTCAGTCGTGGTTGGTACGGGCCCAGCTGGCCCTGCCACTGTGGGTGGGAACCGACTCAGTCGCTCAGTCGGTCGTGACGCCCATCGAGCGCGCGGTGCCCTCGACGATCTTCATGGCCTGCTCGACGTCGTTGGCGTTGAGGTCAGGCATCTTGGTCTCGGCGATCTCGCGGATCTGGTCCTTGGTGATCTTGCCGACCTTGTCCTTGTGCGGGACGCCGGAGCCCTTCTGCAGGCCGGCGGCCTTCTTGATCAGCTCGGCCGCGGGCGGCGTCTTGGTCACGAACGAGAACGAGCGGTCCTCGTAGATCGTGATCTCGACGGGCACGACGTTGCCGCGCATGGACTCGGTGGCGGAGTTGTACGCCTTGCAGAACTCCATGATGTTGACGCCGTGCGGACCGAGCGCGGTGCCGACGGGCGGCGCCGGGTTGGCCGTACCGGCCTGGAGCTGGACCTTGACGATCGCAGCGACCTTCTTCTTGGGTGGCATTTCTTTCGGGTCCTTCGTTGTGTGTTACGTGCGTTGAGGTTTGCGACCAGGCCGCGGGCGACCGCTGCTACCTCGCGGCTCCTGACCTGTGATCACTGCGTGATCAAACCTTCTGGATCTGGGTGAAGCTGAGCTCCACCGGGGTTTCGCGACCGAAGATCTCGACCAGGGCCTTGACCCTCTGGGCGTCGACGTTGATCTCGGTGATGGTCGCGTGCAGCGTGGCGAACGGGCCGTCGACGACCATGACCGAGTCACCGACCGCGAAGTCGGAGAACTCGACCTTGGGCGCGGTCGGCGTGGCGCCGCCTTGCTGCTGGTCGGCGGCCTCGGCTGCCGCGGAAGCGGCGACCTCGGCCTCCACCGCCGGGGCGAGCATGCTCTCGACCTCGGCGAGACTCAGGGGTACCGGCTGGTGGGAGCTGCCCACGAATCCGGTGACCGACGGGGTGTGGCGCACGACGCCCCACGACTCGTCGGTCAGGTCCATCCGGACCAGGACGTAGCCCGGCAGGACGGTGCGCTTGACCAGCTTGCGCTGGCCGTTCTTGATCTCGGCGACTTCCTCGGTGGGAACGACGACCTCGAAGATCGAGTCCTCGGCGTTCAGCGACGTGATGCGATTCTCCAGGTTCGCCTTCACGCGCTTCTCCATGCCGGAGTAGGTGTGCACGACGTACCAGTCGCCGATCTGGCTGTAGAG
>DATMSF010000426.1:0-2423 GCA_035565535.1 Aeromicrobium sp. | reverse complement strand
GACCGACGTGTCCGGCATGTTGGCGGACGCGCTGCCGGTCTACCTCGCGATCGTGATCGGCTTGGCATTCGTGCTGCTGATCCTGGTGTTCCGCTCGATCCTGGTCCCGTTGACCGCGACGCTGGGCTTCTTGCTGTCGGTCATGGCGACGCTCGGCGCGACGGTCGCGATCTTCCAGGAGGGCATGTTCGGGATCTTCCCGGGCCAGCCGATCGTCAGCTTCATCCCGATCTTCCTGATCGGCGTGGTCTTCGGCCTGGCGATGGACTACCAGGTGTTCCTCGTGACGCGCATCCGCGAGGCCCACGTGCACGGGGCTTCGTCGCGCGAGGCGATCGTCGACGGCTTCCGCAACAGCGCGCGAGTCGTGACGGCGGCGGCGCTCATCATGACCTCGGTGTTCGCCGGCTTCATCTTCATGGATGAGCCGATCATCAAGTCGATGGGCTTCGCGCTGGCCTCTGCGGTGATCTTCGACGCGTTCGTCGTCCGCATGGTGCTGATCCCGGCGCTGATGTACCTGATGGGCGAGAAGGCCTGGTACCTGCCGAAGTGGTTGGACCGCATCCTGCCCCATGTCGACATCGAGGGGGCGAGCCTGCACCGGCCGCACCTGGCCGACCGGTACGGGACGTCAGGCGCCGAGCGCTAGTCCGACGGCGAGGCCGAGTGCGTAGATCAGCTCGGCCAGCCCGACGGCCTGGATCACCGGAATCAGGGCCGGGCCGTCGGCTCCGCGGGCGACGATCTGCCTGGCCCGCACGCCGAACGGCAGGAACAGCAGCGCGAGCAGCGCCCACGCGGTGGCGCCCGCGGCGACGCCGGCGGCCAGGACGGCCAGCACGATCAGGAGGCTGAAGAACCGGCGGGTACCCGCATCGCCCAGCACGACCGCCAGGGTGCGCTTCCCGCTCGTGATGTCGGTGGGGATGTCGCGCAGGTTGTTGGCCACGAGGATCGCGCAGGCCAGCGCGCCGACGCCGACCGATGCCGCGACCGCCGGCACGGTGAAGCGCTCCACCTGCACGTACGCGGTACCGAGGACGGCGACGAGTCCGAAGAACACGAACACGCTGACCTCGCCCAGTGCGCGATAGCCGTAAGGGTTGGGGCCGCCGGTGTAGGTCCAGGCGGCCACCAGGGCGGCGGCCCCGACCGCCAGCAGCCACCAGGTCGTGGTGGCCGCGAGCACGACGCCGAACGCGGCGCCGAGAGCGAGGAAGCCCAGGGCCGCGATCTTGACCTGACGTGCCGGGACGAGTCCTGACCCGACCAGGCGCAGCGGACCGATCCGGTCGTCGTCGGTGCCCTTGATCCCGTCGGAGTAGTCGTTGGCGTAGTTCACCCCGATCTGCAGGCAGACCGAGACGCCGAGTGCCAGGAGGGCTTTCCAGCACACGACCGAGTCCTCGAAGGCGGCCGCTCCGGTTCCGGCCACGACGGGTGCGACGGCGGCCGGCAGCGTCCGGGGTCGGGCTCCGGCGATCCAGAGGCGTGGGCGGCTGGGCGCGGGCTGACTCACCGGGACATTCTGACAGCACACCGATATGTCAAGACAAAATTGACACGATTGGTACGTCAAGCTAGTGTTGACGGCATGGGCAAGGACGAGTTCACCGATGTCGTGGCCGAGGCGATTGCGCGCCTGGACCCTCAGCTGCAGCGCCGCCTCGACGAGGAGGACGCGCAAGCCCATCTCGATCTCGTGGTGCTGACGAACCGGGCTCACGTCGAGGTCGGCGAGCTGCTCCGCTCCGCGGTGTCCGCGGCCCGCGCTGCCGGATGGAGCTGGGAAGCGATCGGCGGCTCGTTGCAGATGTCGCGGCAGGCCGCGCAGCAGCGGTTCGGGCGGATGACCGAGGAGGACGAGTTCGCCGACGAGGAGCAGAATCGTCGACTCGTCGGTCTCACCGCGTTCAACGAGATCGAGACCCTCAACGACTGGGGCCGCCACGGTTGGCACTCGGTCGCGTGCGGACCGATGTTCCACGACGTGGTGCACACGGGCATGCAGTGGGAGCACAAGCGCGTCGTCGTCGGTGGGCGAGCGGCCAAGACGCTGGAGTCCCAGGGCTGGGAGCGCATCAGCACCGTCTGGTTCCCGTGGGTGTACTTCCGGCGCTCGCTCGGCATTCCTGCGCTCCCGGGGGAGCCTGAGTGACGGCTTCGTTGCATCCGGTGCGGGGCGAGCCGCTGGACGTGCTGGCCCTGTTGCGCGACTGGGTCGAAGGTGACGGATCGCCGCTGGTGATGCGCACGTCCGGCAGCACGGGCGAACCGAAGGACGTCGTGCTGTCACGGGAGGCGATGGTCGCGTCCGCCACGGCATCGTTGCGGCGGTTGGGCGGCCCCGGTGGGTGGCTGCTGCCGCTGCCCGTGACCGGGGTGGGCGGCCTCCAGGTGCTGTTGCGGTCGATCCTGGC
>DATMSF010000425.1:0-3007 GCA_035565535.1 Aeromicrobium sp. | reverse complement strand
TCGCCGATCGCCGCGCGCATCGCCCGCGCCAGCTCGAGCACGAAACGTCGGCGGTTCTGCGGTGTGCCACCCCAGCGGTCGGTGCGCTGATTGGCCAGCGGCGAGAGGAACTGGCTCACCAGGTAACCGTGGGCACCGTGGATCTGGACGCCGTCGAACCCGGCCCGCGTCACGATGCGGGCCGTCGTCGCGAAGCGCTCGATCACCTCCTCGATCTCGGCATCGGTCAGGGCCCGCGGGGTGGCGAACGAACCGGCCGTGCCGGGCACGGCGATCGCCGACGGAGCCACAGGATGGCGGCTGAGTGTCCGTGGCGACTGGCGCCCCGGATGATTGATCTGGACGATGCCGACCGATCCGCCGGACTTGACGATGGAGGCCCACTCGGTCAGGTGGTCCAGGTGGCGTTCGTCCTCGACCACGACATTGCCCGGTTCGCCGATGGCTCGTCGGTCGACCATGACGTTTCCGGTGATGGTCAGCCCCTGACCGCTGTTCGCCCACCTGCGGTACAGCGACTTGATCTGCCGGCCGGGGGAGAAGTCGTCGTCGGCCAGACACTCGCTCAAGGCAGCCTTGGCCAAGCGGTTCGGTAGCACTGTGCCGTTCGGGAGGGTGAGCGGTTGACTCAATGCTGCGCTCACGGTGGGAGTGGTCATGACCATCAATCTAGGTGCACGTGACATCGACCTGGCGGGTCCTCCACCCCTGCCCGATCTCGTGCTGCCCGACCTGGTTCCGCAGATCGTCGAGCTCGGGCGACGCCGGGCGTCCGTGGCGCGGGGGATTTCCTGGGTCGACGTGACTCCCGAGCCGGAACGAGGGACTCATGGGTGAGAATTCGTGACTCGCGAGCGGGAATGGGTGACTCGCGAGCGGGAATGGGGTGGTCGGAGGTGGTGTGTCACGATGGCTGGGTGTCCGAGGGCGAGCGCGAGGGTGAGCAGCTGGCGGGAGGCGCCGTGGGCGGTGCCGTGCGCGTCGGGCGGACCGTGCGGCGACCGACCGGTCCGTGGACTCCGGCGGTCCACGAGCTGCTGGAGCACCTGAGGGCACGCGGCTTGCGGGGAATCCCGTCGGTCGACGGCATCGACGAGCACGGACGCGAGGTGCTCGGCTACGTCGAGGGTCGCGGAGTCCCGGTCGACGACGAGGTCGTCCTGGACTCGGTGCTCGTCGAGGCGGGGCAGTGGTTGCGCGACTTCCACGACGCCGTGTACGACTTCCGGCCCGCGGGTCCCAGGAGGTGGCGCCAGGCCGGTGAGGTCGAGCTGGAACCGGACCAGATCATCTGCCACCACGATCCGGGTGCGTACAACTGGATCATCCAGAGCGGTCACTTCGTCGCGATGATCGACTGGGACATGGCCGGCCCCGGCGACCCGTTGCAGGACTTGGCGTTCATGGCCTGGACCGCCATCCCGCTGTACCGCGAGATCCCGGTCGAGGACGTGGCCCGTCGCCTCGACCTGCTGTGCGACGTCTACGGCGAGTGCGGACCCTTCACGCTGCTGGACCGCGTCGTCGACCGGATGACGCTGGCCGCAGATCGCATCGCGGCCGGCTTCGAGCGCGGCGACGCGGGGATGGCCAACCTGCAGAAGGTGGGGGAACCGGGACGCACCCGCGATCGCGTCGCGAGGTTCGTCGAGCGCATCCCGGCCATCCAGGACGCCTTGGGCTGAGCGGTCACGGACTCAGCTGATCGCGTCGGCGCGTGAGGTAGGCGATCTCGGCCCGATTCGCGGTCGCTGCGATGGCGGCGTCGTACTCGGCCCGGGCGTCCGCGCTGCGGCCGATGCGCCGAAGCAGGTCGGCCCGGGTGGCGTGCCACGCGTGGTAGCCCGCCAGGTCCAGACGGTCGACGATGGCCAGGGCCACGTCGGGACCGTCGACCTCGGCGACCGCCACCGCGCGATTGAGCGCCACGACGTCAGTCGGTTCGAGGGCGAACAGCTGGTCGTAGAGCTGCACGATCTGGCTCCAGTCGGTGTCACGGGCGTCACGGGCGTCGGTGTGCACGGCCTGGATGGCGGCCATCAGCTGATATCGGCCCGGTCGCGACGCACCGGACCCGACCGCCCTCAGCCGCTCGCGCACCAGGGCATGGCCCTCGTCGATCAGGGCCCGATCCCACCCGCTGCGATCCTGCTGGTCCAAGGTGACGAGCTCACCACCGGCGGTTCGGGTGCCGCGGCGGGCCTCGGTGAGCAGCATCAGCGCCAGCAGGCCGGCCACCTCGCCGTCGTCCGGCACGAGCTCGCGCATGATGCGGGTCAGGCGGATCGCCTCGGTGGTCAGGTCGGCTCGGACGGCGTCGTCGCCCGCGGTGGCCAGATACCCCTCGTTGAACACCAGGTAGAGGACGGCAAGAACGCCGCCGCGTCGGTCGGTGACGTCCTGGGCGTCGGGGACGCGGAACGGTATGCGAGCGGACTTGATCTTGGCCTTGGCCCTGGTGATGCGTTGCGCCATGGTCGTCTCGGGAACCAGGAACGCGTGGGCGATCTCGGCGACCGTGAGGCCGCCGAGCAGGCGCAGGGTCAGGGCGACCCGAGCCTCGGGCGCGAGCGCGGGATGGCAGCACAGGAACATCAGCCGGAGCCGGTCGTCCTCGACGACTCCGGTCGGTTCGCGAGGCGTGGGATCGGTGATCATGGCAGCGGCCGCATGCTTGGTCTCGCGCAGATTCTCTCGGCGGATCCGATCGATCGCCCGGCGAGTGGCCGTCGTGGTCAGCCAGCCGCCAGGATTGGGCGGGATGCCCTCGGACGGCCAGCGCTCCAGGGCGGCGAGCACGGCGTCGCCGGCCGCATCCTCGGCGATGCTCAGATCGCCGAATCTGCGAACCAGCGACGCCACGACTCGGCCGTGCTCGTAGCGGTGGATCCGATCGATCCGCGCAGTGATGTCGGCAGAGGTCACTGGGCCGTCGGGTCGGCCTGCATCGGTCGAACCTCGACCTTGCTCTGGCAGGCCTTCGACCCGGCGGCGGCCAGCTTCAACG
>DATMSF010000424.1:0-7089 GCA_035565535.1 Aeromicrobium sp. | reverse complement strand
GGCTACGACCTCGTGACCGGTGTCTTCGTGCTGGCTCCCCTGGCGTGGATCGATCGCCGCCCCGGAATCACGTGGCGACAGGTCCTGCGCAACTGGGGGCTGGTCTTCCTGGGCAACGCCGGAGGCGCTGTCACGGTCGCCGTGCTGATGTCCATCGTGTTCACCTTCGGGTTCTCCACCGCCCTGGTGCGTGCCGTCATCGTGCGTCTGGGTGAGGACGCCCGGGGGATCGACACCGCGGCCGGTCGGCTTCGGGTGCGCGCCACCTCGGCCACGCTCGACCACACACCCGTCCGACTGTCACCGAGCAACCTGAGCGTGCTCCGTCTGCTCGCCTCGGACCCGGGTGTGGTGTTCTCCCGCGAGGAGGTGCTGTCGGCACTGCCGGGCGATTCCACGACGAACCACGCCGCCGAGGTCGCGGTCGCCCGGCTCCGCGACGCGATGGGCGATCCCACGTTGATCCGCACCGTGGTCAAGCGCGGCTATCAGCTGGCGCTGGTCGACGCCGAGGAGACCCCGTGAATCCGGTTCTCGTGGCGTGCAGTCACGGCACGTCCGACCCAGCCGGACAGGAGACCATGCGTTGGTTGCTCGCAGCCGCCCGGCGCGCCGTGCCGGCCTTCCCGGTCGTTCCGGCCACCGTCGACGTCGAGACCGAGCTCCTCCTACCCGATGTGCTCCGGCGACTGGATCGGCCCGCAGTGGTGGTGCCGCTGCTGCTGTCCCCGGGTCACCACGTCCACCACGACATCGCTCGAGCAGTGGCCGACCGGGCCGATCGCGTGGCAGCCGCACCGCTCGGTCCGGCACGCGAGCTGACCGACATCGGCGTACGGCGCCTCCGTGGGAGGCCGGTGCCCGATCCGGCGACGTCGTCGTGCTCGGCGCCTCCGCATCGAGCGACCCGCGCGCCATGGCCGCAGTCGACGACGCCGCGCGACGTCTTGCTGAACGATGGGGAGAGCCCGTCGCAGTCGGCCACGTCGGGCGGTCCGGGGTCCCGCTGCGCGAGGTCGTCGCGGCCGTCCGGCGCCCGGGTGACGAGTCGTGGTGTCGAGCTACCTGCTGGCTCCGGGCCACTTCCAGACCGAGCTGGCCCGGGCCGGAGCAGACCTGGTCACCCGGTCGCTGCTGCAGCCGTCACCGGACCAGGCACTGGTCGAGCTGATCGTCCGACGTTTCGAGCAGGCCGCTCGCCGGGTCTCATGGTGGCGGGTCGCAGCCGGTTGATCCCGACCGTTGCACAGCCGTGCAGGTCTGCTCAGGAAGCGGGCCGCGTGAGGACGATCTTGCCGAACGCCTGACCGTCCTTGACCGCGGTGATCGCCTCGGCGGCCCGCTCCATCGGCAGGATCTGCTCGACGAGCGGTCGGGTCCCGGTGTCGGCCATGAATCGAGCCAGGGCATCGAGCTCCTCCCGGGTACCCATCGTCGACCCGTGCACCTTGATCTGGCGGAAGAAGATGTGCTGCAGCTCGGCAGCTGTCGCGTCGCCCGACGTGGCGCCCGAGATGACGATCGTCCCGCCCGAGCGCACCGACTTGACCGAGTGGGACCACGTCGCTCGACCCACCGTCTCCATCACGGCATCGACCCGCTGCGGCAGCCGCTCGTTGGAGGCGAAGGTCTCGTGAGCACCGATCTCGAGCGCCCGCTCACGGCTGCGCTCGTCACGGCTCGTCACCAGCACACGGAATCCTGCCGCCCGCGCCAGCATGATCAACGACGTCGACATGCCGCCGCCGGCACCCTGGATCAGCACGGTGTCACCGGGTTGGAGGTCGGTCTGCGTGAACAGCATCCGGTACGCCGTCAGCCACGCCGTGGGCAGGCAGGCGGCCTCCTCGAACGACAGACCTGCAGGTTTGGGCACGACGTTGCGCCGCGGCACTGCGACCAGATCCGCGAACGAGCCTTGATGCCGCTCCGAGAGCAGCGACCGGTCGGGGTCGAGCGTCTCGTCACCGGTCCAGTCCGGTGTGCTGATGACGCCGTGCACGATGACCTCGTTGCCGTCCTCGTCGGTGCCGGCGGCGTCACAGCCCAAGATCATCGGCAGGTACTGCGACTCCAGGCCCACGCCACGCAGGCTCCAGACGTCGTGGTGGTTGACCGAGGCAGCACGCACCCGCACCGTCGTCCAGCCGTCAGGCACGGTCGGCGCGGGGCGCTCCCCCACGATCAGGGCGCCGAGCGGGTCGTCGCGGTCGGGGCGTTCGACGTAGACCGCGAACATCGACCGATCCGTCTGCATGGGTCGGATCAGTACGGGCGGCGGGCGACACCCTCGCGACGAGCGGTGTCGGTGACGGCCTTGGACACCGCGGGAGCCACGCGAGCGTCGAACGGCGACGGGATGACGTACTCCTCGGTCAGGTCGTCACCGACGAGGTCGGCGATCGCGCGGGCAGCAGCCAGCTTCATCCCCTCGGAGATCACCGTGGCTCGCACCTGGAGCGCGCCACGGAAGATTCCGGGGAACACCAGGACGTTGTTGATCTGGTTGGGGAAGTCCGAACGGCCCGTGGCCACGACACGCGCGTACTTGTGCGCGATGTCGGGATGCACCTCCGGATTCGGGTTGGCCATCGCGAAGATGATGGCGTCGGGCGCCATCCGGGCCACGGCCTCCTCGGCGATCGTGCCACCCGAGACACCGATGAACACGTCGGCACCGTCGAGGGCGTCGTCGATCGTGCCCGGCTTGGCCCAGTCCTTGGTGTCGTCGGCCAACCACTGCTTCACGACGTTCAGGTCGTCGCGCTCATGGTGGATCACGCCCACGCGGTCGGTGACCGACAGCTTCGTCACGCCGGCCGATCGCAGGATCTTCGCGATCGCCACGCCGGCCGCGCCGGCACCGGAGATGACGACCTTCAGCTCCGACAGGTCCCGGTCGGTCAGGCGAGCCGCGTTGATCAGTGCCGCCAGGGTCACCACTGCGGTGCCGTGCTGGTCGTCGTGGAAGACCGGGATGTCGAGGCGCTCGATGAGCCGACGCTCGATCTCGAAGCAGCGCGGGCTGGAGATGTCCTCCAGGTTGATGCCACCGAACGTCGGCGCCAGGCGCGCGATGGTGTCGACGATCTCGTCGACGTCGGTGGTGTCCAGTGCGACCGGGATCGCGTCGACCCCGCCGAACTGCTTGAACAAGATGGCCTTGCCCTCCATCACGGGCATCGAGGCTGCTGGGCCGATGTCGCCCAAGCCGAGGACGGCCGTCCCGTCGGTCACGACGGCGACGGTGTTCGAGACCCACGTGTACTCGTGGGCGACCTCGGGGTCGGCGTGGATCGCCTCGCACACCAATGCCACACCCGGCGTGTACGACATCGACAGGTCGTCCGCGTCGCGCAGCGGTACCGTCGCAGCCACCTGCATCTTTCCGCCGCGGTGCAGCGCGAAGATGGGGTCGGTGGGGTCTGGGGTGTCGATAGGCATGTCGATGTCCGTGGCAACCATGGGGTTCGTCTCGTCGGGGAAGCTCGCGTCTCGCGACGGTCCGATCGGGACGTCAGTACCGAGGTGCAGCTGCGGGTGAATCAGCGGGATTGTGCCCGCCGTCCAGTCTCTCACACGTCGTCGTCAGCGAGAACCGCGGAGACCGGCGGTGAGAGCAGGATCACCAGGACGACGACTGCCGGCACCGCGACGGCCAGCGCGAGCCGCGGTTCATCCCTCAAGCTCGTCGCGACGAGTGCCTGCAACAGCTGTGTCACGATCAGCGGCGCCCGTGCGCCGCGGCGCCCCTGCAGCAGCAGCCACATCGCCACCAGCTGACCGATGCCGTAGGCCGCCAGCAGCACGGCGATGCCGATTCCGCTGACCAACCGCTCCGACGGCGTGTCCCTCAGGTCCAGTGCCGCCAGCACCAGGTAGACCGCCGACTCGGCCACCACGATCACTGCCGCGGTCATCAGCAGGACGCGGGCCGTGCCCGACGGCTCGCGGCGCCCCGATGGCAGCGGCGGCTCGACGGACTCGTTCACACCGAGACTCTAGTCGGGACCGCCTGTGACGAGAACGACAGCCTGACCTGCGCGTCATCTCTTGTGAGAGCCCCCAAAGACTGGAACCATAGTGGAGTCGGACTGCGAGACAGGCTCACAAGGCCTGCTCACAGTCATGTTTCGAACAGGGAAGGAGTGAGTCCCATGGATTGGCGCCATCGATCGGCGTGCCTCGATGAGGACCCAGAGCTCTTCTTCCCCATCGGCAACACCGGCCCCGCGATCCTCCAGGTCGAGGAAGCCAAGGTCGTGTGCCGCCGCTGCGATGTCCGCGAACAGTGCCTGCAGTGGGCGCTGGAATCCGGGCAGGACCACGGGGTGTGGGGAGGCATGAGCGAGGATGAGCGTCGCGCGCTGAAGCGCCGCAACGCCCGCGCCCGCATCCGGACCGCCTGAGCCGGAGCGAAGCCACCTCGGTCCTTGCGGACCAAACGGCCGCGCAATCAGAGAACCCCGCTGTGTTCCTCCCCGGAACGGGCGGGGTTCGACGTCTTCACGGCCCCTTTCACAGCTGTAGTGACAACGACACCGTCGTGCCCCGATCGCTGGACTCGAAGTCGATCGAACCGCCCAGCTCACTTTCCACCAGCGTCGTCACGATCGACAGACCCAGGCTCGACGACCGGTCGAAGCCGTCCGGGAGCCCGCGCCCGTCGTCGCTGATCCGCATCTTGAGGCGATCGCGGATCCGGTTGACGGCGACCGTCACGTTGCCGCGCCCGTCAGCGACTCCCCCGACGAACGCGTGGTCGGCCGCGTTCTGCACCAGCTCGGTGACGACCAGCGCCAGCGGCGTCGCGATCTCACCGGGCATCGGACCGAACGAGCCGATGCGGGAGGCCTTGATCTGAGACGAGCCCATCGAGCCCAGGTCGATCACGCTGCGCAGCAGCCCGTCGGCGACCTCGTCGAAGTCGACCACGTCACCGAAGCCGCGGCTCAACGTCTCGTGCACCACCGCGATCGACGCGACACGACGTTCGGCGTCGGCCAGCGCTTCCTTGGCCTCGGGCAGGTCCGATCGCCTGGCCTGCAGGCGCAGCAACGCGGCAACCGTCTGCAGGTTGTTCTTGACCCGGTGGTGGATCTCGCGGATCGTCGCCTCCTTCGAGATCAGCTCGCGTTCGCGCAACCGCAGCTCGGTGACGTCACGCAGCAGCACCAGGCTGCCGGCCCGTCCTCGCGGGTCCGACAGCGGAATGACGCGGGCCATCAGCGATGCGCGGGCGTTCTCCAGATCGGTCTCCCCGCCGTCGTCGGCGTCGAACAACCCCAGCGGTCCGCGGTCGGTCGGTCGGCGATCGACCAGGTCGGTGGCCACCTCGCCCAGGTGTGATCCCACGAGATCGCCGACGAGGCCCAGGCTGCGGAACGCCGAGAGGGCATTGGGACTGGCGTAGACGACCTTGCCGACGCAGTCGGTTCGCACGAAGCCGTCCCCGACGCGCAGCGAGTCGGCCAGCTCGGAGCGTCGGCCCGGCAACGGGAACTGCCCTCCGACGATCATCTGGACCAGCGTTTCCGCCGCGTCCTTGTAGGCCGATTCCAGAGCGCTCATCGAGCGCCAGACCGACAGCGCGGATCGACGCATGATGACCGCGACGGTGCTGCCGTCACGCTGGACGGGGATCGCTTCGAGCCGCATCCGGCTCTTGGGTTCGGTCGTGGCCACGACCGAGCCGGTCGCGAACGCCTCCACGAGCACGGTCGGCGAGTGCCCGCTCGGCACGAAACGACCCGCGATGTCCTCCAACATCGACGTCGGACCCGTCGTCGGACGGATCTGGGCTGCAGCCCACCACCCCTTCGACTCACCGTCGGGCACCCACAGCACCAGGTCGGCGAACGACAAGTCGGCCAGGATCTGCCAGTCCCGGGCCAACGCGTGCAGCCAGTCGATGTCGGCGTCGGCCAGAGCGGTCTGGCTGCGCGCGATTTCGTCGAGGGACGGCATAAGCCGATTGTTCCCTACTAGGCTGACCACGTGTCCGAGGCGTACTGGCGATCGGTGATGCGGTCCGGCATGGCAGTGCCGACGGACCGTGATCTCGACGACGCCACGGTCGAGCTCGTCGAGATGTTGGGCCACCCCAATCCAAGATGGCGCGACGACATCGCCTACCCGCTGTTGACCACGTGGGTCGCCAACGGCGTCTACGACGACCTGCTGACCGGTCTGGGAGACGGGATCGTGCCCGGCCTGCGTTTCGGCCTGGGTCACGACGGCGACCTGTCGGTGCTGCGCCGCTCCTACAGTGCGCTGATGCTGGCCGAGATCATCGGCCGCGACAACAATCAGCACCTGATGACGGCCCAGTCGGTGCTGGAGTGGGGCGACCACGCCACCGCCTGGTACGTCCGCGAGCAGGACCATCGCGGCTGGATCCCTGAACACGGGTGGGCCAACGCGATCGCGCACGGGGCCGATCTGCTCGCCGCGCTGGCCCGCTCGCGCCACTTCGGCCGATTGGAGCTGACGGTCCTGCTCGACGTCATCGCCGATCGCGTGTTGACACCGACGTCCTACATCTGGCGTCACGGCGAGGAGGACCGGCTCGCCTACGCCGTCATGACCCTCCTGCACCGCAACGCGCTCGACCCGGGGATCGTCGAGCCCTGGCTGGCCCGTCTCGGCGACGGCATCAGACCGCCTCGGACCCGCGGCCACCTGGCCGCCGAGTGGCCCAGCCCGTCGGTGCGCAACACCTCGTCGCTCCTGCGCGCACTGCACCTGCAGCTGGCGCTGGGGGTCCAGGGTCGAACCGATCTGCACGCCGACGCCGAGCTGTTCGCCGAGCAGCCGGCCCACCGGGCCGACCTGCTGCTTGCCGTGCTCGACCAGATCAGGGCCGAGCAGCCGTGGCTGTACCGACCCACGACGCGCGCGCGTCCGCTGTCCTGACCGCGCTCGTGCGGCGTCACTACCGTCGAGTAGGTTCAGAGCATGAGTGAGACGCAGAACACATCGACGTCCGAGCACGTCCGCGAGGGGCACCAGTCACATGATGCCCGCGAGGGGCACCAGTCACATGATGCCCGCGAGGGGCACCAGTCACATGATGCCCGCGAGGGGCAC
>DATMSF010000423.1:0-6285 GCA_035565535.1 Aeromicrobium sp. | reverse complement strand
CGTGCCTCCCACAGCTGGTAGGAGGTCGTGATGAAGTCCTTGCGCAGCACGGGTACGTCGACGACTGCCCGGACCGCGCGCAGGTCGTCCAAGGTGCCGTCGAAGCGGCGCTTCTCGGTCAGCACGCTGATGGCTGCTGCGCCACCGGCGGCGTAGTCGCCGGCCAACCGGGCCGGATCCTTGATCGTCGCCAGCTGGCCCTTGCTGGGGCTGGAGCGCTTGACCTCGGCGATGACCGAAACGCCTTCGGCCCGAAACGCCGGCAACGGATCGAGAGCCGGCTGCTGACGCGACGCCTGGGCCTTCAGCTCCTCCAGGCTCGTCGCGGCCATCCGCTCGGCCAGGTCTTCTGCGACGCCGGCGAGGATCTCGTCGAGCACCGACATGCTGCGATCACTCCTCCTGTGCCACGACCATCGGATCTGTCCCACAAGAGTAGACCCGACCGATCCGACTCACACCCGCGGCCTCACGGCGCCAGCCAGGCACCGAACGGCAGATTGCGGACGACACCGAACACGACGACCACGCCGACGAGGATCCAGCTCGTCCGCGCGCCGATCCGGATCATCGGGGCGTCGACACCTCTGGCCGTTCGCACGACCCACACGACCCAGGCGACCGCGAGCACCGCTACCAGGGCGACGACCAGCACGTTGCTGCTCACGGCCGCCGCGACGTCGCCGTGCGTCAGGTCGTTGACGGCCCGCAATCCCCCGCAGCCCGGACACGGTCGGCCCGTCAGCCACAGGAACGGACACAGCCCCCAGCTGCCCTCGGTGTGCGGGTCGCGCACCCGTAGGGCGGTAAACGCGGCAGCCCCGCCGAGCGCCACCAGTGCGGGCGCACGGAACCGGGTCGCGAACGTCAGCGACTCGGCCGTGCTCGTCATGTCAACTCTTGCGCACCACGACGGACTTGACGACCATGTCGTGCCACGTCTGGTGCTTGGAGTCCCACAGCGGCCACAGGTAGTTCAGGAAGCACGCATTACCGAGGATCGAGTCCAAGATCATACGCAGCACGCCGAAGCCGGCGCCGATGTACTGTCCGGTGTCGACGCCGACGACCTCGATGCCGACGATCGACTTGCCGAGCGACTGTCCCTTCGTGCCGGTACGGATGCCCTTGTTCCAGATCACGAAGCACAATCCCAAGATCCCGGCCAGCACCAGCAGCACGACGCCGACGGTGTTGACTGCACCCCACTCGATCCGGACCTCCTCGGCGTCGGACCAGTCGGAGTTCTGGAACAGCAGGATCAAGCCGACGACGAGCGGCATGAGGACGACCAGCAGCGACATCAGCCCGTCGAGCAAGGCCGCGCCCACGCGCGACCACCACCCGGCGTAGGGCCGGGCCGGTGCGGTGCCGCCCATGGGGACCTGCCCCGGCGGGTGGTACCCGGGCGGATACGAGCCGGGCGGCGGCGTGCCAGCCCCAGGCGGCGGGTAGCTGGGCGGAGGCGGATAGCTCGCCGATGGGTCCTCGCCCGGCTGACCGGGTCCGGCGGGTGGCTGCGTCATGGTCGCCTCCGGTGCGGTTGATCCGTGCGGTTCAGTGATCCTGGCGGCCGTTGACGCCGAGCCCGGCGGCAGCCATCAGCATGCCGACGAGGCCGGATGCGCCGATCAGGACGCAGCCGATCGTGAACACGACCCAGTTGGGCTCGGGAATCAGGCCGATACCTCCGACGAGGAATCCCGCCAGTGCCATCAGGACGGCCGTCCAAGCGGCCGGAGAAGATCCGTGCATGGACGACACTCTACCGACCTGCTGCGATCGGAGGGCATGGCCTACGCCGTCGGGTCGCGTCCCTCGTCGAGTGCCTTCCACAGGTCGGCACCGTCGGCGTCTCGCGCGTCGACCTGGCGGTGTTCGTGCGCCGAACCCGGAGCGTCGAAACGACCGCTCATCGCAGGCCACGCGCGAGCGGCCACCACCGTCAGGCCGCCGAACACCATCCCGACAACGGCAGCGACACCGACGACCGCCAGCCAGACGACCTCGGTCGCGGTGTCGGGGACGTTCGCCCCGGTGAAAGCAGTCGATTCGGCGATCGCCGACCCGATGGCCGACTCCCGTGCACCGTCGCCGAGCACGAGCTCGAGCAGCACGCCCAGCGAGACCAGCACAGTGATCGCACCGACCGCCTGACGCACACGACCACGGGTCGCGAGGACGCCGAACCCGGCGGCCGCGACGACCAGACCGAGCGCGGGAATCACCGGTTGCGCCGTGCTGCCGCTGACCGCGACGTCGTCGGACGGCAGGCCGTTTGCGACCACGGTCGCCGACAGCCAGGTGCGAGACGAGACGAAGACCATCAGCCCGCCGCCGGCCACCAGGGCCAGCACCGTCGGCGCGTACCACCGTCGGAGGTTCACAGCAGCCCGGCGTCGAAGCACGTGCGGTCACCGGTGTGGCAGGCGGCGCCCTCCTGGTCCACGAGCACCAGCACGGTGTCACCGTCGCAGTCCAGCCGCACCTCGCGGACGTGCTGGGCGTGGCCTGACGTCTCGCCCTTGACCCAGTACTCGCCACGGCTGCGACTCCAGTACGTGCCGCGACCCGTCGTCAACGTGCGGTGCAACGCCTCGTCGTCCATCCAGGCCATCATCAGCACGTCCCGGGACGCCGCGTCCTGCACCACGGCAGCGATCAGGCCGTCGTCGTTGCGCTTCAGGCGCGAGGCGATGTCGGGGTCCAAAGAGCTCACCGGCCCATTGTCTCCCAAGGGTGGCGACGCAGCGCACGTGGCGCATCGTCTTGTTCTGCTGCGCTGCGCACGGCACCGCGGCCAGGAACGTCTGCTGCCACCAGAAGAGGATTCACGTTCCGTGACGCCGCTCCGGAGCGCGCTTGAGGCTGACGTGGCGCTGTGCCTGCTGTAGGCGGCTCCTCTCCCCCGCGGCGATCCCCAGCACGAAGCCGACAACGGATCAGACCTGGACGCGCTGCTCGATCGACTCGACGATCCGCTGGACCGCGTCGGCCAGCGCCACACCGTTCTCCTGCTCGCCGTTGCGGTAGCGGAACGAGACGGCGCCTGCCTCCACGTCGTTGTCACCCACGATCAACATGAATGGCACCTTCTGGGTCTGTGCGGTGCGGATCTTCTTCTGCATCCGCTCATCGGAGTCGTCGATCTCCACGCGGACGCCGGCGGCGCGCAGCGCGGACTCCACGTCACGCAGGTACTCGACGTGGCGCTCGGCAACGGGGATGCCGACCACCTGAACCGGAGCCAGCCACGGCGGGAACGCCCCGGCGTAGTGCTCGACGAGGACGCCCATGAACCGTTCGATCGAGCCGAACTTGGCCGAGTGGATCATGACCGGCTGCTGACGGCTGCCGTCCGCGGCCACGTACTCGAGGTTGAACCGCTCGGCCGACGGCTGGTTGAAGTCGTACTGCACGGTTCCCATCTGCCACGTGCGGCCGATCGCGTCGCGCGCCTGCACCGAGATCTTCGGACCGTAGTACGCGGCCCCACCCGGGTCCGGCACCAGCTCGAGCCCCGTCGCGAGCGCGACGTCCTCGAGCACCTTGGTGGCCTTGGCCCACTCCTCGTCCGACCCGATGAACTTGTCCTTGCTGTCGTCGCGGGTTGACAGCTCCAGGTAGAAGTCGTCGATGCCGAAGTCACGCAGCAGGCTCAACATGAAGTTGAGCAGGTGCTCGACCTCGGCCGGGGCCTGTTCCGGGGTGACGTAGGAGTGTGAGTCGTCCTGGGCGAAGCCGCGCACGCGCGTGAGCCCGTGGATCACGCCGGACTTCTCGTTGCGGTACACGTGCCCGAACTCGAACAGGCGCAGCGGCAGGTCGCGGTACGAGCGCTGGCGGGCCCGGTAGATCAAGTTGTGCATCGGGCAGTTCATGGCCTTGATGCGGTAGTCCTGACCGTCGACGTCCAGCGCCGGGAACATCCCCTCGCCGTAGTACGGCAGGTGCCCGGAGGTGTGGAACAGCTGTTCGCGCGCGATGTGCGGGGTGCCGACGTACTCGAAGCCCTCTTCGAGGTGGCGACGACGCACGTAGTCCTCCATCTCGCGCTTGATGACGCCACCTTTGGGATGGAACACCGGCAGACCCGACCCGATCTCGTCGGGGAAGCTGTACAGGTCCAGCTCGTTGCCGAGGCGCCGGTGGTCGCGACGCTGGGCCTCCTCGATGCGGTGCAGGTGGTCGGCCAGCTCCTCCTTGGTCGGCCACGCCGTGCCGTAGATGCGCTGCAGCTGCTTGTTCTTCTCGTTGCCGCGCCAGTACGCCGCCGCCGACCGCATGAGCTTGAACGCCGGGATGCGCTTGGTCGTGGGCAGGTGCGGGCCCCGGCACAGGTCCTTCCAGGCCAGCGAGCCGTCGCGCTTGAGGTTGTCGTAGATGCTCAGCCCGCCGTCGCCGACCTCGACGCTGGCGCCTTCGGCGGCCTCGCCTGCGTGGGACTTCAGCCCGATCAGCTCGAGCTTGTACGGCTCGTCGGCCAGCTCGGCGCGGGCGTCGTCGTCGTCGACCTCGCGGCGGGAGAACTTCTGGCCCTCCTTGATGATCTTCTTCATCCGGGCCTCGATCTTGTCGAGGTCCTCGGGCTTGAACGGCTCGTCGACGTCGAAGTCGTAGTAGAAGCCGTCGGTGATGGGCGGGCCGATGCCGAGCTTGGCGTCGGGGAACAGCTCCTGTACCGCCTGGGCCATGACGTGCGCGCACGAGTGCCGCAAGATGTCCAGGCCGTCGGCGCTGGAGATCTCGATCGGTTCGACGTCGTCGCCGTCGACCAGGTCGTAGGCCAGGTCCCTGAGCTCGCCGTTGACCCGCGCAGCGATCACCTCAGGGGTGTCGGCGAACAGCTGCCAGGCCTTGGTCCCCTCCTCGACCGATCGCCGCTGAGCGGACACGTTCACGTCGGGCACGAGACCACCTCTGTTCGATTCGACCCGCCCTACGGATGGCGAGTGCTCTTGCCACCCAGCCTAAGGGTCAGCCGGCCGAACGGATCGACGGGACCGGCATCAGGACGGCCGGAGCCCCCGCGGGCACCACCGGCGATCGCGGCGCCACCGCGTCGATGCGGCGGTAGGGCTCACCGCGGGCCGGGCGCGGATCGGGCTCGCCCTTGTTGGGCCAGAACGACATCGCGCGTTCGGCTTGCGCCGTGATGGTCAACGACGGGTTGACGCCCAGGTTGGCCGTGATCGCCGAACCGTCGGCGATGTGCAGTCCCTCGTAGCCGTGGACTCGCTGGTAGGGGTCGATCACGCCCGTCTCGGCGCTGGTGCCGATGACGCAACCGCCGATGAAGTGGGCCGTCAACGGCACGCCGGCCAGCTCGCCGAACGAGCTGCCCGGATAACCACCCATGGCGGCGGCGATGTCCTTGGCCGCACGGTCGGCGACCGGGATGTAGTCGGGGTTCGGCTCGCCGACGCCCTCCTTGCTGGTCATGTAGCGACCGAACGGGCCACGCTTGAGGTAGGTGGTGATGGAGTTGTCCAGCGACTGCATCACCAAGATCACCATCGACTGCTGGGCCCAGCGCGCCGGATTGTGCAGCCGGATCGTGCCTCGGACGCCCAGGGCCCGGTAACCGCGCAGCACGGCACGCAGCTTGCCGCCCTTGCCGGGGCGATCGGGCAGCGCCATGTTCATCAGGCTCAGCAGGCCCGAACCCCTGCCGTAGCGAACCGGCTCGATGTGGGTCTGCGGGTCGGGGTGGATCGACGACGTGATGGCCACGCCTTCGCTGATGTCGAAGTTCTTGTCACCCGATCGAGCCGAGAGGACCGCCTCGGAGTTGGTGCGGCTCAGCTCGCCCACACGTGAGGACAACCGCGGCAGCGAGCCGGCCCGAAGCTGGTGCAGCAGTCGCTGCGTGTTGAGCGCGTTGCCGGCGAAGATCACTTGGCCTGCGGTGAACGTCTTGCGCCGCAGCACGTTTCCCGTGCGGTGCGTGCGCAGTCGGTAGCCCCCGCCTGCGCGTTCCAACACGTCGACGACCCGGGTCAGCGGATGGATCACCGCACCGGCCTGCTCGGCCAGGTACAGGTAGTTCTTCATGACGGTGTTCTTGGCGTTGTGCCGGCAGCCGGTCATGCACGCGCCGCAGTCGATGCAGGTGCGCCGCGCGGGACCGACGCCGCCGAAGAACGGGTCGTCGACCTCGACACCGGGCTCGTCGCCGAACAGCACGCCGACGTCGGCCGGATGGAAGGTGTCGCTGACGCCGTAGTCGCGCGCGAGCGCTTCCATCACGTCGTCGGCCTTGGTGAAACCCGGATAGGTCGTGAC
>DATMSF010000422.1:0-5156 GCA_035565535.1 Aeromicrobium sp. | reverse complement strand
GGCTTGTAGTCGAACACGCCCCAGAAGGTGTATGCGCACTGGACCAGGTAGCCGCCCGTGGTGTGCAAGATGCCCTTCGGCTTGCCCGTCGTCCCTGAGGTGTACATGACGTACAGGGGGTGCTCGGAGTCGAACGCCTCGGGCGTGTGCTCGGTCGAGGCGCCACCGACCACGTCGCTCCACCGCTTGTCGATGTCGTTCCAGGCGACGTCCTGACCCGTGCGTTCGACCACCACGACGGCCGTGACGGGGCTGGCGTCGCCCAGCTTCTCCAGTGCGTCGTCGACGGCCGGCTTCAACGCGCTCGGTGCTCCGCGGCGGTATCCGCCGTCCGACGTCACCACGACCTTGGCGTGGCAGTCCTCGATGCGGCTGGCCAGGGCGTCGGCCGAGAAGCCGCCGAAGACGACGGTGTGGGGGGCGCCGATGCGCGCGCACGCGAGCATCGTGATGACCGCCTCGGGGATCATGGGCAGGTAGATCGCGACGCGATCCCCGGCCGTGACACCGAGGTCGGTCAGTGCGTTGGCGGCCTGGCAGACCTCGTCCTTGAGCTGGGCGTACGTGATGTCGCGGGTGTCGCCGACCGGCTCGCCGACCCAGTGGATCGCGACCTGGTCACCGCGGCCGGCCTCGACGTGTCGGTCGACGCAGTTGTAGGAGGCGTTGAGCTTGCCGCCGACGTACCACTTGGCGAACGGTGCGTCGGACCAGTCCAGCACCTCGGTGAACGGCTCGGCCCAGTCGATGCGCTCGGCCTGCTCGGCCCAGAACCCGAGACGGTCGGTGGTGGCGCGCTCGTAGGCGTCGGCCTTCAGATTCGCGTTCGCGGCCAGGTCGGCCGGGGGTTCGAACGTGCGGTTCTCCTGCGACAGGTTGTCGATGGCTTGCTCGGTCACGAAAGTTCTCCTCGATTCTGTGGCGCACGTCACTGCTTCCTATCGTGCCACCACGGTCAGTGCTCAGGGTGTGCGGCTCAGGGTGCCGGCTGCCGGAGCGCACAGCGTTCCGACAGCCGGCGGGCGTCACTTCTCGGCGCCTGCTCCGGTCAGGGAGCGAACCTCGAGCTCGGCGAACTGATCCGCGCTCGCGGTCTCCTTCGAGGTGACGGTCCCGATGTAGCCGAGCAGGAAGCCCAGCGGGATCGAGACGATGCCGGGATTGCTCAGCGGGAACCAGCTGAAGTCGACCCCGGTGAACAGCGACTTCTCGCCTCCGGAGACGGTCGGGCTGAAGAACACCAGACCCACCGCGGCGATCAGGCCGCCGTAGATGCTCCACACCGCTCCGCGGGTGTTGAACCGCTTCCAGAACAGGTTGTAGAGCAGCGCCGGCAGGTTCGCCGAGGCCGCGACCGCGAACGCCAGTGCGACCAGGAAAGCGACGTTCAGCTTCTGGCCGGGGATCGCCAGCGCGATCGCGACCGCGCCGATGACGAACGCCGCGATCCGGGCGACCTTGACCTCCTCGGCACCGGTGACCTCACCCTTCTTCCACACGTTGGCATACAGGTCGTGTGCGACCGACGACGCCGACGTGAGGGTCAGGCCGGCGACCACGGCGAGAATCGTGGCGAACGCGACCGCTGAGATCAACGCCAGCAGCACGGCACCGGTGGTCGAGTCGGCTCCGCCGCCGACGGCTTGTGCCAGCAAAGGTGATGCCAGGTTGCCGCCGGAGTCGACGATCTGGTCCTTCTCGGCGCCCGTCACCAAGGCGGCGGCACCGAAGCCCAGCACGAGCGTCATCAGGTAGAACGCGCCGATCAGCCCGATCGCCCACAGCACCGACTGGCGCGCCTGCCGCGCCGTCGGAACGGTGTAGAACCGCACCAGGATGTGCGGCAGGCCGGCGGTGCCGAGCACCAGGGCCAGGCCCAGCGAGATGAAGTCGATCTTGGTCGTGGTGCTCGCGCCGTACTTGAGCCCCGGCTCGAGGAAGGCTTGGCCCTTGCCGCTGTTGTCCGCGGCGCTGCCCAGGAGGTCGGACAGGTTGAAGTTGAACTTGGCCAGCACCAGGATCGTGATGAGGATCGTGCCGCCCATCAACAAGATGGCCTTGACGATCTGCACCCACGTGGTGCCCTTCATCCCGCCGAACACGACGTAGAAGATCATCAGCACGCCGACGCCACCGATCGTGACGTTCTTGGCGGTGTCCCCGTCGACGCCCAGCAACAGTGCGACGAGCGCGCCGGCACCGACCATCTGGGCCAGCAGGTAGAAGATCGACACGACGATGGTCGACGTGGCCGCTGCCGTGCGCACGGGACGCTGCTTCATCCGGTACGCCAGCTGGTCGGCCATCGTGAACCGACCGGAGTTGCGCAGCAGCTCGGCGACCAGCAGCAGCGCCACGAGCCAGGCCACGAGGAATCCGATCGAGTACAGGAAGCCGTCGTAGCCGGACAACGCGATGGCGCCGGAGATGCCCAGGAACGACGCGGCCGACATGTAGTCGCCACCGATCGCGAATCCGTTCTGCACGCCGCTGAACGAGCGGCCCCCGGCGTAGTAGTCGGCAGCGGTCTTGGTGTTGCGGCTGGCCCAGAACGTGATGGCGACGGTGACCAGCACGACGAGGATGAACAGCGACATCGTCAGTCCCTGGTGCCCGTTGCCGCCGTCGGCCTGGACGAAGGTGAGTGCGGTCATCGGTCGACCCCTGCGTCAGCTGGCGCGTCGACCTCTGCGTCGAACTCCTCGCGAAGCGCATCGGCAATGGGGTCGAGCTTGTGCGCCGAGTGCTGGGAGTACCAGTACGCGATGCCGAACGTCGTGGCGAACTGCAGCAGTCCGAACACCAGAGCGACGTTGATGTTGCCGAACAGGTAGGTGTCCATGAACCCCGACGCGTAGTTCGAGCACAGCACGTAGAGCAGGTACCAGACCAGGAAGGCCACGGTCATCGGCACGACGAAGCCCGTGTAGGCCCTCTTCAACCGCGCGAAGTCATCGGACCCGTGGATGCGTTCGTACGCAGCCTCGGCTTCGGCAGAGATCTTCTCCACCACGGCGTTCACCCCTTTTCGTGATCGGTCGGCACCACGCGTGCCGGACCCTTCGACGCTAGGAGCGGGGCGACGGTGTGAACCAGATCACGGTGGGGGTCGTGCGACGAAGCACTGTCCGCCTTGCGCTCTGCGGTGTCGTGGGCGCGACGAACGGTCGATCCGGGACGACGAGCGGTGAGGTCACCGGTCGCGTCGGTCGACGTCGACGCGCTCGGGGGTGTGCAGTCGCACCATCGTGCGGGCGACGTTGCGGGGAATCGTGTCGCGGGTCGCCAGCGACCCCCCGATCATCAGGGCGAAGCCCAGTGGCACCGACCACAGCGCCGGTTGCGACATGACGGTGCCGAACCAGCCGGCGGGATGCGCGACGATCGTCAGGATCGGCCCGAGACCGGCGCCCAGACCGCCGCCGACCATGCCGAGGATCGCGCCACGTGCGGTCAGCTTGCGCCACCAGATGCCCAGGACCAGCAGCGGGCAGAACGTCGATGCGGCCAGGGCGAAGGCGAAGGTCACCGAGTTCGCGACCGGGGTCCGCTCGGCGGACAACGCCAGACCCAGCGGCACCAGCACCGACGCCGCGGCCGCGATCCGCAGGGCGGCGATACCGGACAGCTGGCGGGTGCCGAACGTCTGCCGGGCCAGGCCCTGGCCGACGACGCCCGCGATGGCCATCGTCAGTCCGGAGGAGGTGGACAGGAACGCCGCGAACGCGCCGGCGGTCAGCAGCGCGGCCAGCAGCTCGCCCGTCGTCCCGCCGAGGATCCGCGAGGGCAGCTCCAGGACGACGGCGTCGGCTCGACCGGTCTCGACCAGGTCGCCGGCGTAGATCCGGCCGAGGACGCCGTAGACGGTGGGCAGCAGGTAGAAGATGCCCAGCAGCGCCAGCACGATCAGCGTCGTCCGCCGTGCCGCCTGGCCGTCGGGATTGGTGTAGAAGCGCACCACGACGTGGGGCAGGCCCATCGTGCCGAGGAACGTCGCGGCCATCACCGAGTACGTCAGGTACAGGCCCGTCGCATCGGTCGAGCCGAACGGCGCGAACCAGTCGCTCGCCGCCACGGGCGACGGGCGGCCGTCGTCGTTCCAGGAGTGGAGCAGGAAGAACAGCGGGACCAGCAGGGCGGTCAGCTTCAACCAGTACTGGAAGGCCTGGACGAAGGTGATGCTGCGCATGCCGCCGGAGATCACGTTGACCACGACGATCGTCGCGACGGCGACCGTGCCGACCCAACCGGGGGCGCCGGTCACGGTGCGCACCGTCAGACCCGCGCCCTGGAACTGCGGCATCAGGTACATCCAGCCGACGGCCACGACCAGCACGGTCGCGACGCGGCGCACCCCGTCGGACTGCAGCCGGACCTGGGCGAAGTCAGGGATCGTGTAGGCGCCGGAGCGGCGCAGTGGTGCCGCGACGAAGACCAGCAGGAGCAGGTACCCGGTGGTCCAGCCGATGGGGTACCACAGCATGTCGGCCCCCGAGGCCAGGACGAGTCCGGCGACGCCGAGGAACGAGGCGGCCGACAGGTACTCGCCGCCGATCGCCGAGCTGTTCAACCAAGGACGGACCGATCGTGACGCGACGTAGAAGTCGCTCGTCGTCCGACTGACGCGCAGCCCGAACGCGCCGATGCCGATCGTCGCGACGGCGACGATCGAGATGGCGATCAGCCCGTACGTGCTGTTCATTCGGACTCGGTCTCGACCAGCTCGCTGAAGTCGCGCTCGGCACGCTCGGCCTGGCGGACGTACATCCACCCCAGGACCAGGATGCACGGGTAGACCGCGACGCCCAGGAGCAACCAGGGCAGAGGTACCGCTCCGACGTGGACCGTGGTCAGGTCGTCGACCGTGAGGAACACGATGGGCAGCGCTCCCAGGGAGAGCGCCAACGTCGTGACGACCGTGAGCGCCGCTCGGAGCTGGGAGCGGATGAGGGAGCGCATGTAGACCTCGCCGACGCCGGTCGACTCGTCGATCTCCTCGCGCACGCTGCGCCTGATGTGGCGCGGCGCGGACGCGAGCGGACTGGTGACCCGCACGCGTCCGGTGTAGACCCGTGGTTCAGGTTCGGGCGGCGAGGTGGTCACGGAGCTCCTTGGCATGACGTCGCGCGACGGTGACTTCTGCGGGTCGACCCACG